>WOYR01000121.1 GCA_011620705.1 Microbacteriaceae bacterium
GCCGACGACCGATTGCCCCATCGAGGTGGCCGGCGGGCTCATCCTTCACTCGGACCTCGGGTACCCGGCGGCGCGGATCGCGCTCGAGTACGAGGGGGACGAGCATCGCACGAACCGGCAGCGCTGGATGAGCGACATCCGTCGCCGAGAACTCATGGAGGACGCCGGATGGCGCGTCATCCGCGTCGTGCAGGTCGACCTCGACGACCCGGCGGCTCTGATCGCGCGTCTGCGCCGCCTGCTGGCCGCCGGACCCCGCTGACCAGCCACGATTCGTGCAATACCGCCGGAATCGCCTGGCATGAGTGCCGGTTTCGCACGAATCGGGAGGGGCGGATCGTGCGGGGCGGATCGTGCGGGGCGGATCGTGCGGGGCGGGGGAGCGGCGGCGGACGGGGCCTTTCAGCTCGCCGCGCCGGGTCGCTAGGCTGGCAGCCACCAGCGAAGGAGCCGCACCCATGAGTGACGAGACCCCCACCGCCGCATCCAGAAAGACCCGGAAGGCGGATGCCGAGGCTCCCGTCGTCGATGACGCCTCCGCCGAGACGGCAGAGGCTCCCGTCGAGGTCACGGCCGCGGAGCCCGTCGAGACTCCTGCTGCAGAGACTTCCGCTGCGGAGCCGGTGATCGTCGAGCCCGCAGCCCCGACCGAAGCCGTCCCGGCCGCAGAAGCCGTCCCGCCCGTCGAAGCCGTCCCGCCCGTCGAACTCGCCGCGCCCGCGCCCGTCGCAGGACAGGTCGTGTACGTGACGGCGCCCGTCCCGCCGAAGCCCCGCGGCAACCGGGTCATCGGCTCGCTGCTCGCCGTTCTCGGTGCGGTCATCTTCGCCGGCGTCTACGGCGTCGTCGCGGCTCTGATCATCGACCTGCAGTCGGGCGATCTGTTCGGCCCGGGCTTCGGCTCCTTCCTGGGCAGCGCCTTCTTCTGGGTGCCCGGGGTGGTCTTCCTCGTCGGCTTGGTGCTGCTGACCCTGATCCTCAACCGCGCCGGCTGGTGGGCGCACGTGCTCGGCAGCCTGGTGCTCGCCATCGCGGTCTACTTCGGGATGATCGGTGTGCTGCTGCTCATCGGCAACGTCTTCCACGGCTCACCGGAGCCCATCGCGTTCGCCCAGCTCGCGGTGAACCCCTGGGTGATCGCGGCCGCCATCGTCGCCCGCGAGGTCTCGATCTGGATCGGCCTGGCGATCGCCGCGCGCGGCCGCCGGGTCAGAGCCCGCAACGTCGAGTCGCGGGCCGCCTTCGACCGGGAGCAGGACGAGAAGAAGGCCGAGTATGAGCGGGGCAGCGGGGCCGCCTGATCGTCCGCCGGTCCGGCCCCGCCGGGTCGAGCTGGCCATCGCGCTGTTCGTGACCGTGCTGTGGGGTTCGGTGGTGTTCGAGGTCGACGGGCTGCTCTCGGTGGTGCTGGATCGCGATCCCATCGGCGCAGCGGTGAGCCCGTACTACGGGATCCTCGCGCTGGTGCTCGCGGCGGTCCTGCTCTGGGTCGTGCTGGCCGGGACGGCTCGCAGCCCGACCCCGTGGTTCGGGACCCTCGCTGCCGCAGTCGGCGTGTACCTGGCGCTGGTGGCATCCGCCCTGCCGGTCGGACTGGTGCTGGTCGGCCAGCAGGCGGGGAGCCCGTTCGTCATCGCGGCGGCCCTGCTGGCAGCGCTGGCGGTGTTCGCGACCTGGGTGGTGATGCGGCGATGGGGGCCGTCGGAATGAGCATGCGGCGTCTATCCCCCGATTGCGGGACTGCCCCGCCCCGCGGAACGCCCCTAACCTGACACTCTCAGGGGTTCGTCTTCCGCGACGAGTCCCAACCGTGCTGAGAACCGGGGGGAACTCAGCGCGTCCCGTGACACCGAGGGGGGTGCCCATGGCCTCCCTGTCCGAGATCCTGATCATCCGCGGGCTGATGCCCATCACGAGCCTCGACCAGGTCACCGGCGACCCCACCAGGGACGAGGCCCACGTCCGGGAGCTCGTCGAGGGCGGCGTCGTCAGCGAGAGCCAGGTGGCATCCGCCCGGGCCGCGCAACTCGGCCTGCCCTTCGTGGACCTCACCGACTACCCCATCGACCAGTCGGCGGTCTCCCTCGTCCCGGTGGCGCTGCTGCGCCGTCACGAGGTGCTGCCGATCGGCCGCGACGGCGATCGCCTGCTGCTCGCCATGGCCGACCCGCGCGACGTGCTGGCACTCGACGACATCCGTGCCGCCGTCAAGATGCAGGCGCGCCCGGTCGTCGCCGAGCGCAGCGACCTGCTCGCAGCGCTCGACCGCTTCGTCAGATCCGACAGCGAGCTCAGCGAGCTCACCGTCGCGATGGTCGAGGAGAACGCCCCGGCGAGCGGGGACCTCGTCCCCGTGTCCGAGCAGACCGAGGACGACGCGCCGATCGTGCGCTTCGTCAACCTGCTCATCAGCCAGGCCATCCAGGACCATGCCTCCGACATCCACATCGAGCCGGGCGAGCACCAGTTGGGCGTGCGCTACCGCATCGACGGCGTGCTGCATGAGATGCAGAGCGCCCCCAAGAGCATCCAGAACGGCGTGATCTCGCGTCTCAAGATCATGAGCGAGATCGACATCGCCGAGCGCCGCAAGCCCCAGGACGGCCGCATGTCGGTCGTGCATGCCGGCAACCGCATCGACCTCCGCGTCGCGACCCTGCCGACGGTGTACGGCGAGAAGGTCGTCATGCGGATCCTCGACAACACCTCCTCTGCGCGCAACATCAGCGATCTGCACATGCTCGAGCACAACTTCAAGATGTACGAGACCTCGTACAAGAAGCCGCACGGCATGATCCTGGTGACCGGTCCGACCGGCTCGGGGAAGTCGACCACGCTGTACACGACCCTGCACGCGGTCGCCAAGCGCGAGATCAACGTCATCACGGTGGAGGACCCGGTGGAGACCCGGATGCCGGGCATCAACCAGGTGCAGGTGAACCCCAAGGCGGGCCTCACCTTCGCCAGCGCGCTGCGCTCGATCCTGCGATCCGACCCGGATGTGGTGCTCATCGGCGAGATCCGGGACCAGGAGACCGCGCAGATCGCGATCGAGGCATCGCTCACCGGCCACCTCGTGCTCTCCACCCTCCACACCAACTCGGCGCCCGCCGCCATCACCCGTCTCACCGAGATGGACATCGAACCGTTCCTGGTCGGGTCCTCCCTCGACTCGGTGGTCGCCCAGCGCCTCGCGCGCCGGCTCTGCGAGCGCTGCAAGGAGGGCTACCAGCACGACGGCAACGACCTCATGCGCCTGGGCTTCCCGATGGCCCCGGATGGCGGCGTCCCGCTGCTGTTCCGCCCCGTCGGATGCGTCGCCTGCAGCAACACCGGCTACCGGGGCCGGATCGCCCTGCACGAGGTGATGGTCGTGAACGAGGAGATCGAGCGGCTCGCCGTCGCACGGGCCTCGAACGCCGAGCTCACGCGCGCCGCGATCGCGAACGGCATGCTCACGCTCCGGCAGGACGGATGGGCGAAGGTCGCCCTGGGCTACACCTCGATCGAAGAAGTGCTGCGCGTCGTCGCGTGACGCCGGCTGAGCAACGGACAGAAGAGCACCAGGGGGAACGATGAGCGCCAACAAGCCGATCTGGGAGATCCCCATCTCCTCCGACGAGGAGATCGCACGTCTGGCCGCGGCCGCCGCGGCGGGAGCCCCTGCGCCGGCCGCTCCTGCTCCGGCTCCTGCCGCTCCCTATGCTCCTGCTCCCGCCGCTCCTGCTCCAGCTGGCCCAGCTCACGCCGCCGGAGCTGCCTACGAGCTTCCGGTCGACGCGCCCGCCGCCGTCCCGCGGGCGAGCCACGAGTCCTGGCCGCCGCCCGGCCAGCCGCCGGTGCCGCCGGCCCAGGCTTTTGTGCCCGCTGCCCCGGCTCCGACCGCCCCACCGATCGTCGAGGTGGCGGCCTCGGTCACCGCCCCGGTGCAGGATGCCGCGCCCGCCCCGGTCGCGCCGGCAGCCCCTGCCCCGGCTCCCGTCCAGCAGCCCGCCGCACTCTCGGTGCCGCTGCTCGCGCCGGAGCCCGAAGTTCCGGCCCCGGTGTTCCCGACCGTGCCGTCGGTGCCGCAGCCAGGAGGAGTCGCGCCCGCTCCCGTCCCCGCTGCCTCCGAGTTCAGCGCGATCTCGCCGCAGACCAGCAACGCCGATCCGGATGTCATCGCCGCCCTGCAGCAGGTGCTGTTCACCGGCGCCTCCGACCTCCACATCACCGCCAACGCCGCGCCCATGCTGCGCGTCGACGGCGGGTTGAGCCCGGTGGCCGGAGCCTCGGTGTGGAGCGCCGACAAGGTGCGCGCCGCGCTCGTCTCCTTGCTCAGCAACGACCAGCTCGCCCGCTTCGAGGAGCAGCTCGAACTCGACATGGCCTACACCCTGTCGACCAGCGCCCGCTTCCGCGTGAACATGTACCAGCAGCGCGGTGCGATCGGTGCCGCCTTCCGGCTCATCCCGACCACGATCAAGACGCTCGAGCAGCTCGGCGTGCCCAATACGGTGGGGCGCTTCGCGACCCTGCCGCGCGGCCTGGTGCTCGTCACCGGCCCGACGGGCTCCGGCAAGTCGACCACCCTGGCGGCCCTGATCGACCTGGTGAACCGCACGCGCGCCGATCACATCGTCACGGTCGAGGACCCGATCGAGTTCATGCACGGCAACAAGCGCTCGCTGGTCAACCAGCGGGAGGTCGGCGCCGACACCCACAGCTTCGAGGCGGCGCTCAAGCACGTGCTCCGGCAGGACCCCGACGTCATCCTGGTCGGCGAGATGCGAGACCTGGAGACCATCTCCGTCGCGCTCACCGCGGCCGAGACCGGCCATCTGGTGTTCGCCACGCTGCACACGCAGTCCGCGGCATCCACCATCGACCGCGTCATCGACGTCTACCCGCCGCACCAGCAGGACCAGGTGCGCACCCAGCTCAGCGCGACGCTGCAGGGCGTGGTCAGCCAGACCCTGGTGAAGAAGGCGACGGGCAGCGGCCGCGTCGTCGCCACCGAGGTGCTGGTGACCACGCCGGCCATCGCGAACCTGATCCGCGAGGGCAAGAGCTACCAGATCACCTCCTCGATGCAGGCCGGGCGCGAGCTCGGGATGCACACCATGGACCAGCACCTGGCCGAGCTCGTCGACGAGGGCCAGATCACGCGCGACTCGGCCTTCGAGAAGGCGCAAGATCCAGAGACGCTCAGCCGTCTCATCCAGCGCCAAGCGCCGGTTCAGCAGGCGCTGGCTTTCACCGATGAGGCCGCATACGCCTCGGCAGAGAGAGGACGCCACTGATGTCGATGGCGGTCAAGAACTGGAACTACACCAGCCGCAACCAGTCCGGCAAGGTCGTCAAGGGCAAGCTCGAGGCGCCCAGCGAGTCCGCGGCGCTCGGCAAGCTGCAGAGCATGGGGCTGTCTCCGCTCTCGGTGGAGGAGGGCAAGGCCGCCAGCGGTCTCAACATGGAGATCAGCCTTGCTGGCTTCGAGAAGGGGGTCGACCTCAAGTCGCTGGCCATCTCGAGCAGGCAGCTCTCCACCATGATCAGCGCGGGTCTTCCGCTGCTGCGCGCGCTGCGCATCCTGGCGGAGCAGACTGAGAACAAGAAGCTGAAGACCATCCTCGGCCAGGTGGCGAGCGACGTCGAGGTCGGCACGGCGTTCTCGGATTCGCTCGCGAAGCACCCGGTCGACTTCCCGCCCCTGATGATCAGCATGATCCGGGCCGGCGAGACCGGCGGCTTCCTCGAGGGTGCGCTCGACGCGCTCGCCGTGAACTTCGAGAAGGATGCCAAGCTCCGCTCGACGATCAAGTCGGCGATGACCTATCCGGTGATGGTTCTCATCCTGTCGCTGCTCGCGGTGATCGTCATGCTGACCTTCATCGTCCCCATCTTCAAGACGATGTTCGAGGGTCTCGGCAGTCAGCTGCCCGCGCCGACCCAGATCCTCGTCACCATCTCCAACAACATGTTCTGGGTCGCACCGACGCTCATCGTGCTGATCGTGGTCGGCTTGGTGTGGTGGAAGCGGAACAAGAACACCGAAGCGGTGCGCAAGGTGGTCGACCCGCTCAAGCTGAAGGCGCCGGTCTTCGGCAAGCTGGTGCAGAAGATCGCCATCGCGAGGTTCACCCGCAACTTCTCCAACATGATCGGAGCCGGCGTGCCGATCCTGCAGGCACTGAGCGTGATCGGCGCCACTTCGGGCAACTATGTCATCGAGCAGGCGACGAAACGGGTCGCGGACTCGGTGCGCAACGGCCAGTCGCTGTCGAAGCCGCTCGCCGATGAGCCGGTCTTCCCTCCCATGGTCGTGCAGATGATGGCGGTCGGCGAGGATTCCGGCTCCCTCGAGATCATGCTGACCAAGGTCGCCGACTTCTACGACGACGAGGTGCAGGCCATGACCGAGGCGCTGACCTCGCTGATCGAGCCGCTGCTGATCGCCTTCCTCGGTGTCGTTGTCGGCAGCATGGTCGTGGCCCTCTACATGCCGATCTTCAGCATCGCGACGGCGGTCAACGGAAGCTGACGCACACGGATCCACAACCCAGGGGCGTCCGGCGACGTCCCTCTTCGCGGTGCGCGCGCACCGGGGCGCCTCTCTCTTGTCCACCCCCGCATTGGGGCCCTGATCGGGGCTTTTGCCCCCCGGACGCGGGATTCACGACCG
>WOYR01000108.1 GCA_011620705.1 Microbacteriaceae bacterium
CTGCTGGCGGTGCCCTCCAACGTCACGATCGGGGCCCTCGGCTCGTACGGTCGACTGGCGCTGCTGTGGGGCCTCGTGCTGCTGGCGTGGTGGGTCCTGTCGCGCCTCCAGTACCGCGAGGCGGAGACCGCACCCCTCGTGCAGCCGGTCCGTCATGCGTTCGGCTTCCTGCTCGTGATCGTCCTGGTGAGCTTCGCCGCGGCGATGTTCCGTGGCCAGCCCGCCGATCAGATCAGTCCCGCCATCTCGGCCGTTGTGCGGGTGGGCTCCTGGGGAGGGGTGCTTCTGGTCGCGATCGACGGGGTACGCTCCCTCGACGAGATCAGGAAGCTCTCCCGGCGGCTGGCGATCGCCGGCGGCGTCCTGGCAGGTCTTGGCCTGCTGCAGTCCATCACGCGGCAGACCTACCTCGACTTCTTCTCCCTGATCCCGGGACTGACTGACGTGAGCGAGGGGATCGGCGACCGGGGCGCGTTCGCACGAGCTACCGGCACGGCCACCCACCCGCTGGAGTTCGCGGTGTCGATCATCGGCCTCCTCCCCTTCGCCCTGGCAGCAGCCACGACCAGCGGCTTCCGCCGCGATGGGGCTCTCCGGCTGCAGTGGTGGATCGCGCCGATCCTCATCATGGTGACCTCCCTGGTCGCCGTCTCGCGTTCCGCCATCATCGGGCTCGTGGTCGCCATCGTCGCGTCGATGACGTTCCTGCCTCGACGGTACCGCTGGGCCGTTCTGGGTTTCGGGGTGGCGTCACTGGCCACGATCACGGTGCTCGTGCCCGGGCTGTTCTCCACCTTGATCTATCTGTTCACGGGCGCGTCCAACGATTCCAGCACCCAGTCGAGGACGGACGCGCTCGCCCGCGTCCCGGAGTTCCTCTCGTCGTCGCCGATCTTCGGCCTCGGATTCGGGACCTTCCTGCCGCGCTACTACATCTTCGACAATCAGTTCGTCCTGCTGCTCATCGAGCTCGGAGTCCTGGGCGTCGTCGCCTTCTCCGCGGTCGTGCTCACCGCGCTGTGGAGCACCCTGCGGGCGGCGCGGATCTCGCAACGCCCCGAGACCCGACGCTTCGCACTGATGCTCGCCGCATCCCTGGTGTCGATCGTCGTGCTCTTCGCGTTCTTCGACGCCATGTCGTTCCCGATCGCCGCCGGACTGTTCTTCCTGATCGTGGGCATGTGCGCGAGTATGCGGACGATCGGGGAGGCGGATGCCGCGCTCGCCGCCTCCGGGCCGTTGCCCGTTCCGCGCGCGGGGCCGAAGCTCCGGCGCCGCAGGCCACGACTCCGTTGGTCCCGCGCGAGCCCGGTTCGAGGTGTTCCGACCGTCCGGCGCTAGACGGGACGACGGTCCAGGCCCAGCCCGGAGAAGAAGCCGACGAGGTCCGTGCGAAGCCCCTCGAGTGTGTACCGGCCGAGGACCGCGCGTGACGCCGCGAGACCCGCCGTGGTGAGCGGCGCGGGATCGGCATCGTAGCTCGACGCCGCCTCCTCGATCGCCTCGGCGAACCCGAGTAGATCGCTCTCCGCGACGGGGTGCGAGTAGGCCGGATCGAAGAACTCCTGCGCTCCCTGACCGTGATATCCGATCACGTAGCACCCGCAGGCCATCGCCTCTGCAGGCGGGAGACCGAAGCCCTCCCGTTCGTTGAACGCCAGGAAGATGGCGCTCTCGCGGAGGGTGTCCGCGACCTGCGTCTCGGACATGCCCTGGATCGGCACGAGTTCCCAATCCAGGCGCCCACGCAATGCGAGGATGCTGAGCAACTGGTGGCGCTCCTGCGCACGTCGGTTCGTGGCATACGCGATGCGGCGGCGCGGCGCTGCGCCGTCGCCCGGATGAAAGGTCTCCTCCTCCACGACCGAGCGCACGCGGCTCACCGCGGAATTGCCGAACGCATAGCGCAGCAGTTCCTGGCTGTTCTGCGAGACGGTCAGGATCGACATGCCCCCGCGTCGATCGATCGCTCTGGCATCCTCGACCGAGATCCCGTCGAACGTGTAGTACGCGGCCTGGTTGAAGACGACGATGGTCGGCCCGGTCGGCCAGCCGGCGATCGCAGCGCCGTAGAACTCGGGGACCACGAGGATGTCGCGGGGGGTCACGACGACGTCGTGAGCGGCGAGAGTCCGGGTTTGATTCGCGAACCAGCCCGCGCGATATCCCGGCTTGTGGTGGACCACCGCGGCATCGAAGCCGGAGTCGTTCAGCAGGTCGACGTGGCGGTAGAGGACACGCACACCGCCCCGAGGACCTGCCGGGTCGGGCGAGAGGTAGAAGATGCGCCGCGGTGCGTCAGCATCCGCACTCCCGAATCGGATTCGCGGAGCCCGGCGGGCGCGCGCTGCTCGGGAGCTGCGGGCGGACCGGATGACACGTCGCACTCCAGCAATCGCTAGGTTCGTCATAGGAGATTCCGTATCTGCCGGTGCGGTCGCCCAACACTACCAACGGCCGTTCGATGCGCCGGTGAGAGGGAAAGCATGTCGCTCGTCACCCGGTTCCGAGGTGCGGCGAAGGCCGCCATCGTCGGCAGGGCGCGCGATATCACCGACGCCTCCGCATCCCGCACCGCGCTCGTGCTCGCCCCGCATCCCGACGACGAGACCCTCGGATGCGGCGGCGTGATCCTCCGCAAACGCGCGGCCGGGACAGCGGTCACGATCGTGATGGTGACCGACGGCCGCCACTCGCATCGCAGCGCGGTCATCAGCCCTGACGCGCTCGCCGCGCGCCGGCGGGAGGAGCTGCGGGAAGCAGCCCGCCGCCTGCACGTCGAGCCGGACGCCATCCGCTGGATCGGCATCGAGGACGGCACGGTCGCCGCCGACGAGGATCGGCTGGTAGCGGTCGTCGAGCAGCTGCTGGCCGAGTTGTCACCGGACGAGCTGTACGCGACGAGCGCCGACGAACCCCATCCGGATCATGCCGCGGTCGGGCGAGCCGCACGTCGCGCGGCCGTCTCGGTCCCCGGGCTCGCCGTTCTCGAGTACCCGATCTGGCTGTGGGGGGCCTGGCCGCTCCGACCGGGGCACCGGATCGGGTCGCTGTGGGGGGCGGCGCAGCGCGTGCTCGGTCGCAGCGCTGTCGTGGTGCGCACGGACGGCTACCTGAACGAGAAACTCCATGCGCTCGAGGCGCACCGGAGCCAGTTGACGCGGCCAATGGAGGTGCTGCCCGGCGAGGAGTGGGTGGTCCTTCCTGAGCCTGTCCTGAAGGCGGCGGGTGCCCCCGCCGAAGTGTTCTTCCCGGGTCAGCCCCGACGACGCTGAATCGCCTCCTTCACGCGGTCCAGGCCGCTCCTCCCGATCGTCGCGAGCAGGAGGTTCTTGCCGACTCGCCGCACCGTCTCGCGGGACTCGCGGAGCGGGATGCGGATCAGCCGGTCGCGGAGGATCGAACCCCGCGACGGAGAGGCCGCGCCGACCAGCTGGTCGGGGAAGTCGCGGCTGTACTTCGTTGGATCGACGAGCTTGCCTCGCACCCGGTTGCTGACGTTGCGCCCGTGCACCACCTGCAGCCACCCGGGTCGACCGCCCTCCGTTCGCACCGGCATGTACTGATGCAAGCGGTTGTGCCAGTCCCTCCAGACCGACTTCGCGCCGTCCCACGGTTCGGCCACGCTCACGAAGGCGTTCTGCGGGTCGTGCCGAAGAAATGCGGAGGTGCCGGAGAGGATGATGCCGTTCTCGAGGTAGAGGGCCGTCGCCCGTCCCCGGACGGCGAGCCGCTGGATCCGCTCGGCGAAGTCGGCCGCCACCGCGTCGTCGTTGTCGAGCGTCGTGGTCAGCAGCACATCCCCTTGAGCGCCCGTCACCCGTCGAGCCTGCTCGATGACCTCCTCGTTGGTGAACTGCTCGCCGTACACCGGGGAGAAGGCCCCCCGCTCGACGAGTGGCGCGAGCCGATCGATCAGCCAGCCGGGGCTCTGCTCATCGAAGAAGATCAGCCAGCTGAACGAATCCGGCGCGGACTGCTGACGCAGCGAGGGCACCGTGAACTGCTCGAACAGCTCGACGCGGTCCTGCAACCAGCCGTCCTGAGCGCGGATCAGGCTCTCCGGACCGACCGAGGGCAGGTTGAACCGCGTGAGGAAGACGTGATCGATGGTGAGGCCGTCGACCGAGGCGCGCGGGCGCTGGGTCTCCGATGAGGCCTCCGAGCCCACCATCACAACCCCTCTGACGTCGCGCGACGGACCGATCCGAGGTCAGTATATTCGGCAGCGCTCGGGGGCATCCATCATCCTGTTCGGGTGGAGTCGTCGCGATTCCACCCCTGCGACTCCCAGTCGCCCCGCACCCGCCGGGCGCGACGACGGGCAATGATCCGAGCTGCGAAATAGGGGATGGCGGGAAGCCAGAGTGCGGGCCGCGCCGCGATCCGCCGGAGCAGCTGCGAGCTGCTCCCCGAGCCCGGATCACCCGGCAACTCGGGATGCTCGGCAGCGAGCTGGTCGTTCCCGGCGTAGATGCGCGCCTGTCTGCGGATGAAGGCGCGGAGAGTGCGCGGAGCCCGGATGGTGAACGTGTGCCCTTCCAGTGAGATGCGCTCATGGGGTGCGAAGAGCCGCAGCGCGTAGCCGTCGTCAGCGATCACCGCCGGGAATGCCTCGAACCGCCCGCGCCCCGCCGCCGACACGACGTAGACGCCGGAGCCGACCATGTTCGCCGTGCGGTAGTCGGTGAGCGCCCACACCCCGTACTGCCAGCGGACCCAGATGCTGGCGCCGGTGACATCGACGACCAGTCGAGGTGCGCCGATCGATGGCGGGTCGGTCAGCGCATCCGCCACGGCGAGGAGGCCCTGGCCTGTGACCAGCACGTCGGCGTCGAGGTAGACCCGGGGGAAGGCGGCCGCCGCTGCGTCTCCCGCGTTCAGGGCGTCGATCTTGGATGCCGTCTCCACCTCGACGACGTGCACGCGCGGCGAGACCGACCGGGCGACGGCCGCGGTGTCATCCGTGCAGCCGTTCGCGGCGACCACCAGCTCGAGTCGCCCATCGGGATCGGTGTCCAGCAGCCGGCGCAGGATGCCCCCGATCACGGTCGCCTCGTTGTGAGCCGGGATGACGACGCTCACGGCACCTGGCATGTGCTGTCACCGCTCTCCGTCGGCGCCTCTGGCTCGACCGGGCATCAGTGTAGCCCGCTGGTCGAACCGCCATCCGCGCTCGCGAGGCGAGGCACTACCCTCGAAGCATGTCCAGCCCGGAAGCGCCGCCAGGACCTGCAGACGCCTCGACGCCGGCCCGTCGCACCCACGGCGGGGAGACTGCCGGCGAGCGCGCCGGGGGGGTCGCTCGCTCGCTCCTCGACCCGCGCACGTGGGTGCATATGCTGCGTCTGGCACACCTCGCGTCCTACTCGCATGTGCGGGAGCTCCGCCGCATCCACCTGGGGGCGGGAGTGAGGATCGCGCCGAATGCGACCTTCCGCAACGGCGAGCGGATCGCGATCGGCAAGCACTCCCACATCGGCGAGCACGACATGATCTGGGCGGGAAACTCGCACGGTCGCATCACCCTCGGCGACTACTGTCTGCTGGCGCCGAACGTCACGATCACGGCGTCCAACTACGCAGTCGTCCAGGGGACGCCGGTCATGCACCAGCCGAAGGAAGAACGTGACGTCGTCCTCGGCGACGATGTCTGGTTGGGGGCGAACGTCATCGTGCTGCCCGGGGTCACCATCGGCGACGGCGCCGTGGTCGCCGCGGGAGCTGTCGTGACCAAGGACCTGCCGCCGCAATGCATCGCCGCCGGGGTGCCCGCGAAGGTGATCGGGATGCGGCCCCTGCCGGACGGCGCAGACCGATGACCCTCTCGGTCGTCATCGTCAGTTTCAACACTCGGGATGCGACGCTGGAATGCATCGCGAGCGTGGTGGAGAACACAACGGTTCCGACGGAGATCGTGGTCGTCGACAACGGGTCGACGGATGGATCGGCGGCCGCCGTCCGCGCGGAGTTCCCGGACGTCATCGTCGACGAGGCCGGGGAGAACCTCGGATTCGCACGCGGAGTGAATCGCGGCGTCGCCTCCTCCTCCGGTGACAGTGTCGTCCTGCTCAACCCCGACACCCTCGTCCTGCCGGGCGCCCTCGACTCCCTGCTCGGGTTCGCTGCGCAGCATCCGGAGTACGGCGTGTTCGGTGGCCGCACCCTCCGCAGGGACGGGTCCGTCGACAAGAGCTCCTGCTGGGGCGCGCCCACACTGTGGTCGTTGTTCTGCTTCGCGACGGGTCTGTCGACGGCGTTCAAGGGTTCGCTCCTGTTCGACCCCGAGTCGCTCGGCTCGTGGGAGCGCGACACCGTGCGGGAGGTGCCCATCGTGACCGGGTGCCTCCTCCTGATGCGGCGGCCGGACTGGGACTCGCTCGGCGGGATGGATGAGACCTTCTTCCTCTACGGCGAGGACGCCGAGTTCAGCATCAGGGCGTCGCGGCACCACCTCCGGCCCGTCATCGTCTCCGAGGCCGTGATCATCCACGACGTGGGCGGATCGACGTCGGTGAGCGCGTTCAAGATGAGCTTGGTCCTCGCAGGGAAGACGACGCTTCTGCGCCGTGTCTGGAGCCCGCCGCGTGCGCGGATCGGCCGGAGCATGCTGCTGACGGGCGTCCGGCTGCGTGCGTCGCTGGAACGGCTCG
>WOYR01000054.1:0-4041 GCA_011620705.1 Microbacteriaceae bacterium
TCGTGCTGGTCGGCCCCTCCGGCTGCGGCAAGTCGACGACGCTGCGCATGCTCGCAGGCCTGGAGGAGGTCAACGAGGGCCGCATCCTGATCGGCGACCGCGATGTCACCGACATCCCCCCGAAGGATCGCGACATCGCGATGGTCTTCCAGAACTATGCGCTCTACCCGCACATGACGGTCGCCGAGAACATGGGATTCGCACTCAAGATCGCCGGGGTCAACAAGGAGGAGCGCGCCGCCCGCGTGCTCGAAGCGGCCAAGCTGCTCGACCTGGAGCCCTACCTCGCCCGCAAGCCGAAAGCGCTCTCGGGCGGTCAGCGCCAGCGGGTCGCCATGGGCCGCGCCATCGTGCGTCAGCCCCAGGTGTTCCTCATGGACGAGCCGCTGTCGAACCTCGACGCGAAGCTGCGCGTGCAGACCCGCACCCAGATCGCGTCGCTGCAGCGCCGCCTCGGCGTCACCACCGTCTACGTCACACACGACCAGACCGAGGCGCTGACCATGGGCGACCGCATCGCCGTGCTGAAGGACGGCGTGCTGCAGCAGGTCGGCACCCCGCGCGATCTCTACGAGTCCCCGAGGAACGTGTTCGTGGCCGGCTTCATCGGCAGCCCGGCCATGAACCTGTTCCCGGCGGACATCGTGGACGGCGGCATCCGGTTCGGCTCCGCGGTCGCGCAGGTCGACCGTGATGTGTTGAAGGATGCGACCGGCAAGACGGTCACCATCGGGGTCCGCCCCGAGGACGTCAAGATCGCCACGAGCGGCGAAGGCCTGCAGGTCGAGGTCGACGTGGTCGAGGAGCTCGGCGCCGACGGCTACCTCTACGGCCACACCGAGGTCGGCGGCAACCGGGTCGACATCGTCGCCAGGGTCGACGGGCGCATCCACCCGGACGCGGGCGACACGGTGATGATCACGCCGGTCGCCGAGCATGTGCACGCCTTCGACGCCGAGTCCGGCGAGCGCCTGTCCAAGGCGGTCGGCGGCGCGAGGGGCACGGGCCAGACGGTCGCCGAGAAGGTCGGCGCCTGAGGATCGGGCGGGCGGGCATCCACTGGGACGGCCGCCCCGGCCGGATTCGTGCGAAATCGGCGCTTCGCCAGGCCTGAGCGACGGTCTCGCACGAATCGACGTCTTCGAGCTGACACAGGATCCCCTCAGGAGGAGAGCACGTGGCCATCGCGACCATCAACCCCGCCACCGGCGAGACCGTGAAGGTGTTCCCGGCGGATGACGCCGCCGCCATCGATCGCAAGATCGGCGAGGCGGAAGCCGCGTTCCAGGCTCTGAAGTCCACCACTTTCGCGCAGCGCGCCGAGTGGATGCGGGCCACCGCCGACCTGCTCGAAGCGGAGGCGGACGGCACCGCCCGCATCCTGGTGCTCGAGATGGGCAAGCCGCTGCCGCAGGCGAAGGCCGAGGTGCTCAAATGCGCCAAGAACCTGCGCTTCTATGCGGACCATGCGGAAGGCTTCCTGACGGACAAGCCGCTGAACGACCCGTCCAGCGTCGGCGCCTCGCGCGCCTACGCCGTGTACCAGCCGCTCGGCGTCGTGCTCGCCGTGATGCCCTGGAACTACGCGCTCTGGCAGGTCATCCGCTTCGCCGCCCCGGCGCTGATGGCGGGCAACACCGGCGTGCTCAAGCACGCCTCCAACGTGCCGCAGGCCGCGCTGTACCTGGACACGATCTTCGAGCGCGGCGGCTTCCCGGTCGGCTCCTTCCGCGCCCTGATGATCGGCTCGCCCGAGGTGAGGAGCGTCATCGAGGACCGGCGCATCAAAGCGGTCACCCTCACCGGCTCCGAGGGGGCAGGCCGCTCGGTCGCGGCGATCGCCGGCGAGCAGATCAAGAAGAGCGTGATGGAGCTCGGCGGCTCCGACCCCTTCATCGTGATGCCCAGCGCCGACCTGGAGGCCGCCGCGACCACCGCCGTGACGGCGCGCGTGCAGAACAACGGGCAATCCTGCATCGCAGCGAAGCGCTTCCTGGTGCACGCAGACATCTACGACGCCTTCGCGCAGCTCTTCGCCGACAAGATGACGGCCCTCGTGGTCGGCGACCCGATGGACGAGAGGACGGATGTCGGGCCGATCGCCACCGAGTCCGGCCGCTCCGATCTGGCGGAGCTGGTCGACGACGCGGTCGCCAAGGGCGCGAAGGTGCTGGTCGGCGGCGGCGCGGTGGACGGTCCCGGCTGGTTCTACCGGCCGACCCTGCTGGGCGAACTCACCGACGACATGCGGATCGTCATGGAGGAGGCCTTCGGGCCCGTTGCATCCCTCTACAAGGTCGCGGACCGCGAGGAGGCGGTGCGCATCGCCAACCAGACCGACTTCGGCCTGAGCTCGGCCGTGTGGACGACCGACCCCGATGAGGAGGCCGCGTTCATCCGCGAACTGGATGCCGGCGCCGTCTTCATCAACGGCATGACGGTCTCATACCCCGAACTGCCGTTCGGCGGGATCAAGGACTCCGGATTCGGCCGCGAACTCGCCGCAGAGGGCATTCGGGAGTTCTGCAACGTCAAGACCGTCTGGAAGGCGTGAGCGCGGCACCCCGACCGTAGGCTCGTCGCATGGTCTCAGCGCTCTCGATCACTTCGGCGGTGCCCGACTCGCAGTTGCTCGACCTGCCGTGGAACCTCCCGCTCGAGCTGTGGCCGGACGAGACCATCGCCACCCTGCCCAAGGGCATCTCGCGGCACCTGGTGCGCTTCGTGCACCTCGGCGGCTATGTGGTCGCGATCAAGGAGACCTCCGCCGAGCTGGCAAGGCACGAATACGAGCTGCTGCGCAGCTTGCAGCGCCTCGACATCCCCTGCGTGGTGCCGGTCGCGGTGATCACGGACCGGGTGGCCGACGATGGCGAGGAACTCGCTCCCGCGCTGGTCACCCGGCACCTGCGCTTCTCCCTCCCCTACCGAGCCCTCTACTCGCAGACCCTCCGGCCCGACACCGCGACCCGGCTGGTCGACGCCCTCGCCGTTCTGCTCGCGCGCCTGCACATCGTCGGCTTCTTCTGGGGCGATGTCTCGCTCTCGAACACCCTGTTCCGGCGGGACGCGGGCGCCTTCGCCGCCTACCTGGTGGATGCCGAGACCGGAACGCTGCACGACACCCTCTCCTCCGGCCAGCGCGAGCACGACCTCGAGATCGGGCGCATCAACATCGCCGGGGAGCTGCTGGATCTGCAGGCGGGCGGGCGTCTCGACGAGGACGTCGACCCGGTCGCCGTGGCCGACGGGATCGTTGCGGCCTACCGGCGGCTGTGGACCGAGCTCACCGCGTCCGAGTCCTTCCCGCAGGACGAGCGCTGGCGCATCAACAGCCGCGTCGAGCGGCTCAACGACCTCGGCTTCGACATCGAGGAGCTGTCGATCCGTACCGATGAGAGCGGCACCCGGGTGCGCATCCAGCCCAAGGTGGTGGATGCCGGCCACCACTCCCGGCGCCTGCTGCGACTCACCGGCATCGACGCGGGCGAGAACCAGGCCCGCCGTCTGCTGAACGATCTGGACGCATACCGCGCGACCGGCGACCGCAAGGACCTCGACGAGGAGCAGGTCGCGCACGACTGGGTGGTTCGCGTGTTCGAGCCGGTGATCCGCGCGATCCCCAAGGAACTGCGCGGCAAGCTGGAGCCGGCCGAGGTGTTCCACCAGCTGCTGGAGCACCGCTGGTACCGCTCGCAGGAAGAGGGCCGCAGCATCCCGCTCGCCGAGGCGCTGAGCAGCTACGTGGACACGGTGCTGCGCCACCGCCGCGACGAGATGACCGTCGTGGCACCGCCGACCGGCACGTTCACGGCACCGATCGACATCGCGCACGACCGCCCCGGGAGCCTGGGCACGGCGGCGATCGATCCGGTCGGTGCGGCCGACGCCGACGGCGAGGACTGGCGCTCCAGGGTATGAGCGCGGGATGAGCGCGCGACCGGGGCGGGTGGGTCCGCTCGGACGACTCGGCGGCGCTGTCGCCGGGCGCCCCTTCGTCGCGATCGGGATCTGGGCGGTGCTCGTCGCGATCGCGGTGGC
>WOYR01000054.1:4141-6597 GCA_011620705.1 Microbacteriaceae bacterium
GGCGCCCCTTCGTCGCGATCGGGATCTGGGCGGTGCTCGTCGCGATCGCGGTGGCCACGGCTCTGGCCGGAGCGGGCGGCCAGACCCTCTTCGACCGGCTGAACAGCGGCGCTCCTGGCGTCGCCGGCGAGGCGAGCCGCGCCGACGAGGTGCTCGCCGGCCACGGGTCCGCGAGCGATTCGGTGACCCTGCTCGTGCACGGGGTGGCGCTCGATGACCCGCGGCTGCTGCTCGAGGCCGACCGGCTCGGAGCCGCGCTGCGGAAGCTGCCGCACACCTCCTACGTCGATCCGCTCCTCCTTCCGACGCTGCCGGACGGCAGCCGCCCCCCGGCGGCCGCGGCTGCGTTCTCGTCCGACGGCCGCGGCGTGCTGCTGACCGCCACCGTGTCCGGCGTCGGATCGTCCGACCCGGATCCCGCCACCGTCGACCGCGCGACGGCGGCGATGCGCGGCACGGCGTCGCAGCTGCAGACCGCCTTCCCCGGGTCCACCGCCCTCGTCGGCGGCAGCTCGCTGCTCATCGACTCGATCGTGAAGGTCTCGGCGAGCGATCTGGAGCGCGGCGAGGCGGTCGCCCTGCCGATCGCGCTCGTGGTGATGCTGCTGGTGTTCGGCGGCTTCCTGGCCGCGGGCATCCCGCTGCTCGGCGCGATCGTCTCGATTGTGGGATCACTGGGCGTGCTGTTCGGGATCACCTTCCTCACGGACATCGACACCACCGTGATCAACGTGATCACCGCGGTCGGGCTCGGACTCTCGATCGACTACGGGCTCCTCGTGGTGAGCCGCTTCCGCGAGGAGTACCGCTCGGCCCTCGCCGCCATGGGGCCGCAGTGGCATCTCAGCGACGAGGACCGCCGCGGCATCCGCTTGCTGGCGATCCGCCGGACGGCCGACCGCGCCGGCCGCACCGTGCTGTTCTCGGGCACCACCTTCGCCATCGCGTCTGCCGGCCTTCTGGTCTTCCAACCCAGGATCGTGCGCGCGATCGGCGTCGGCGCCCTCTCGGTCACGGCGATCGCCATCGCCACCGCTCTCACCCTCGTCCCGGCGCTGCTCGCCCTCGCCGGCGGCCGTCTGATCCGCCCTGGCGCGCTCACCCGCCTGCCGGGGATCGGACGCCTGATCACCCGCTTCGGCGACATCGCCCCCGCTGAGGGCTTCTTCTCCAAGCTGACCCGCCGCGTGCAGAAGCATCCGGCGCTCGTCACCGCGGCATGCGTGCTGGTGCTGCTCGCGGTGGGCAGCCCGTTGCTCACCCTGAGGCTGGCGAACACCAGCATCGATGCGATCCCGGCGTCGTCGAGCCAGTACTCCTTCACCGAGACCCTGGCGAAGCAGTTCCCGGATGCCGCCAGCCCCCGCATCGAGCTGGTGACCGCCACCGAGGCCGATGCGGTCGCATGGGCGGCGCAGGTGTCGAAGCTGCCGCATGTGGACTCGGTGGCCGCCCCGCTGCAGCGCGGCGACGGCTGGGCCACCGTCGTGCGCGCGGATCCGGCGCACGGGGTCGACCTCGTGCAGACGATCCGCGCCGAGCGGCCGGACTTCCCCGATCGCACTCCCGGGCGGGTGACCGGCATCGACGCCCAGACCGCCGACCTCTCGGATTCGCTGCTCGGCAGCGCGCCGTGGGCGATCCTGATCGTCGCGCTCGGCACGATCGTGCTGCTGTTCCTGATGACCGGCTCGTTGATCGTCCCGCTCAAGGCACTGGTGGCCAGCGCCCTCTCCCTCGGCGCCTCGCTGGGCGTGCTGGTCTGGGGCTTCGAGCAGGGGAACTTCGCGGGCATCCTCGACTTCGATCCGGGCCACGTGCACGGCGTCGACGTGCTCGTGCTGCTGCTGACCTTCGCCTTCGGCTTCGGCTTGGCGATGGACTACGAGATGTTCATCATCTCCCGAATCAAGGAGCAGGTGGATGCCGGGGTCGAGCCGCGAGAATCGATCGCCCGCGGGCTGCAGCGCTCCGGCCGCATCATCACCTCGGCGGCGGCGATCATCATCGTCGTCTTCGCCGGATTCGCCACCGGCGACCTCATGGTGATCAAGCAGCTCGGGGTGGCGCTGGCCGTCGCGGTGCTGCTGGACGCGACCCTGGTGCGCTGCCTGCTGGTCCCGGCGTTCATGACCTGGCAGCACCGGATCATGTGGTGGGCGCCCGCACCGCTGAAGCGGCTGCACGCGCGGATCGGGTTCGACGAGTAGCGCACCTCGCACCTCACGATTCGTGCGAAACCGGCGGAATCGCGCCCCAGTCCGGCGCTTTCGCACGAATCGTGAGGGTGGGAGCGGAGGCCCGGGCCCTCCGGCCTACCGCTACTGCGCGCGCAGCTTCGCGATCTCGTACAGCGCCACGCTGACGGCGATCCCCGCGTTCAGCGATTCGGTGGCCGCCTCGATCGGGATCGAGACCACCTCGTCGCAGGTGTCGGTCACCAGTCGCGACAGCCC
>WOYR01000137.1:0-1957 GCA_011620705.1 Microbacteriaceae bacterium
GGGCCGGGCGGGGTGACGGGCCGTGCGGGCCGGGCGGGGTGACGGGCCGTGCGGGTGAGCGGGGCGGCCCCGCCAGCAGGTCGGCGCGCCGCAGTCGTGCCGATACCATGGCTGAATGCCCACGCGTCTCAGCCAGCTCTTCGTCCGAACGCTGCGCGATGACCCATCCGACGCCGAACTGACCAGTCACCGGCTGCTCGTGCGCGCCGGCTACATCCGCCGCCAGGCTCCCGGGATCTTCGCCTGGCTGCCGCTCGGGCTGCGGGTCCGTCGCCAGGTCGAGCGCGTCGTCCGGGAGGAGATGGATTCGATCGGCGCGCAGGAGGTGCACTTCCCCGCGTTGCTGCCGCGCGATCCCTACGAGATCACCGGCCGCTGGGATGAGTACGGCGACGGCATCTTCCGCCTGCAGGACCGCAAGGGTGCCGATTACCTGCTCGCCCCGACGCACGAGGAGGTCTTCACCCTGTTGGTGAAGGATCTCTACAACTCCTACAAGGATCTGCCGCTCGCGATCTACCAGATCCAGGACAAGTACCGCGACGAGGCGAGGCCGCGCGCGGGCCTGCTGCGCGGCCGCGAGTTCTCGATGAAGGACGCATACAGCTTCGACATCGACGACGCCGGACTGGATGTCTCGTACGAGGCCATGCGCGGCGCCTACGAGCGCATCTTCACGCGACTGGGGCTCGACTACGTGATCGTCCAGGCGGATGCCGGTGCGATGGGCGGTTCGCGGTCCGAGGAGTTCCTGCACCCGAGCCCGATCGGCGAGGACACCTTCGTCCGCTCCGCAGGCGGATACGCCGCCAATGTGGAGGCGTTCACCACCGTGGCGCCGCCGAGCCGCGGCTACGAGATGCTCACCCCTGCCGAGGTGCTCGACACCCCGGACACGCCCACCATCGCGACCCTGGTCGAGGTGGCGAACCAGAAGCACCCGCGTCCCGACGGGCGCGCCTGGACAGCCGCGGACACCCTGAAGAACGTGGTGCTCGCGCTCACCCACCTCGACGGCACGCGCGAGGTCGTGGTCGTGGGGCTGCCCGGCGACCGCGAGGTCGACCTGAAGCGCGCAGAGGTGGCGTTCGCGCCGGCGGAGGTGGAGCCCGCGGATGCCTCCGACTTCGAGCGGAACCCCCTGCTCGTCAAGGGCTACATCGGTCCGTGGTCGCCGACCGGGGCGGTGCTCGGGGAGGACTCGGCCACCGGCATCCGGTACCTGGTCGACCCACGCGTCGTCGACGGCTCGGAGTGGATCACCGGCGCCAACCTCGAGGGCAAGCATGTCTTCGGCCTGGTGGCCGGCCGTGATTTCGGCAACGACGGATCGGTCGAGGTGGCCGAGGTGAAGGCCGGCGACCCGGCGCCCGACGGCTCGGGACCCGTCGAACTCGCGCGCGGCATGGAGATCGGCCACGTCTTCCAGCTCGGCCGCAAGTACGCCGACGCGCTCGGGCTGCAGGTGCTCGATGAGAATGGCAAGCTCGTCACGGTCACGATGGGCTCGTACGGGATCGGCGTCACCCGCCTGGTGGCGGCGATCGCCGAGCACTACGCGGATGACAAGGGGCTGATCTGGCCGGCCGAGGTCGCGCCCTTCGACATCCACCTGATCGCGACCGGCAAGGACGAGGTCGCATACGAGCTCGCCGAGAAGGTGGCGGCGGAACTGGAGGCGGCCGGATTCGATGTGCTCTACGACGATCGGCCCAAGGTGTCGCCCGGCGTGAAGTTCGGCGATGCCGAGCTTCTCGGAGTCCCCACCATCGTGATCGTGGGCCGCGGCGCCGGAGAAGGTATCCTAGAGCTTTGGGACCGGCGTTCGGGGGAGCGCACCGAGGTCCCGGCAGCAGAACTGATCGCGCGCCTGCGCTGATAGCGGCGCGATCTCACAACAGCAGAGAGCAGGACGCAACGTGGAGTTGTCCGTCGGCAAGACCCTCGTCTATCCGCA
>WOYR01000137.1:2057-6539 GCA_011620705.1 Microbacteriaceae bacterium
AGAGAGCAGGACGCAACGTGGAGTTGTCCGTCGGCAAGACCCTCGTCTATCCGCACCATGGTGCGGTCACCATCACCGCGCTGAGCAAGCGCACGGTGGGTGGCGTCGAGAAGGAGATGATGACGCTCAATGTGCACACCAGTGAGCTGACCATCATGCTCCCGACCGACAACGTCGAGCTGGTGGGCGTGCGCGATGTGATCGACGGCGACGGCGTGAAGGCCGTGCACCAGGTGCTGCGCGATCCCTTCGTCGAGGAGCCCGGCAACTGGAGCCGCCGCTACAAGGCCAACCAGGAGAAGATGGCATCCGGCAGCGTCTACCGCGTCAGCGAAGTGGTCCGCGACCTGTGGCGGCGCGACCAGGACCACGGCGTCTCCGCCGGCGAGAAGCGGATGCTGGCCAAGGCCCGCCAGATCCTGATCAGCGAACTCGCGCTCGCCCAGAACCTGAGCGAAGAGGACGCATCGGCGGCACTCGATGTCGTGCTGGCATCCGCTGTCACCTCGGAGGGTTCCGCCGCCTAGCTCTTCGGCGGAAAACGGCTCTTCAGCTCGCGCCGGTGGATGGACCGTTTCCCACCGCTTGACGCCCGCACGCCCGCTGCTGCGGCCGCAGCGCCCCCGCGGCGAGGGGGCGGCTATGCTGGGATGTCGTCCGTCCGGAGGTTCGGGCGCTAGCTCAATATCGGAGGCCTGACGTGGACATCGACCTCACCATGCTGCGCCTCATGGAGCGCGAACGCGATATCCCGTTCGAGGAGCTCGTCGGCATCATCGAGCAGGCCATCCTGACGGCGTACCTGAAGCACACCGGCAAGGATGCGGAGTCCGGCGCCCGCGTCGAGCTCGACCGCAAGACCGGGCACGTGGCGGTCTACCTGCCAGAACTCGATGAGAACGGCGATGTGATCGGCGAAGCCGTCGACAGCCCTGACGACTTCGGGCGCATCTCCGCATTCGCCGCCAAGCAGGTGATCAACCAGCGGCTGCGCGACATCGGCGACGACAAGGTGCTCGGCGAGTTCCGCGGTCGGGAGGGCGACATCGTCGCCGGCATCATCCAGCAGGGGCCCAACCCGCGGATGGTGCACATCGACCTCGGCAGCGTCGAGGCGATCCTGCCGCCCGAGGAGCAGGTGCCGGGGGAGGAGTATTCCCACGGGAGCCGCATCCGGGTGTACGTCACCAGCGTTTCCAAGGGCCTCAAAGGGCCGTCGATCACGGTGAGCCGCACGCATCCCGGTCTGGTGCGCAAGCTGTTCGCCCTCGAGGTGCCCGAGATCGCCAGCGGGCTGGTCGAGATCGCCGCCCTCGCCCGCGAGGCCGGCCACCGCACCAAGATCGCCGTGCGGGCGACGCAGCCCGGTGTCAACGCCAAGGGCGCGTGCATCGGCGAACTCGGCCAGCGCGTGCGCGCGGTCACCACAGAGCTGCACGACGAGAAGATCGACATCGTCGACTGGTCGCCGGATCTCGCGACCTTCGTGGCCAGCGCGCTCTCGCCGGCGAAGGTCACCAGCGCCTTCGTCGTGGACGAGAAGCTGAAGGCCGTGCGCGCGCTGGTCCCCGACTACCAGCTCTCGCTCGCGATCGGCAAGGAGGGCCAGAATGCGCGACTGGCCGCCAAGCTCACCGGGGCGCGCATCGACATCCAGCCAGACTCCGTGATGGAGGAGTGAGCACGGCTCCAGACGGAGGGGGTACCATGGAAGCCGTCAGAACCTGCCTGGGTTGCCGGCAGCGTGCCCCCCGCTCCTCACTCGTGAGGGTGGTAGCGCGCGACGGACGTGTTGTGGTGGATGCCGCGGCGCGACTTCCGGGCAGAGGCGCGTGGGTGCATCCGGGCTCCGAGTGCGTCCGCACGGCGATCCAGCGCAAAGCCTTCGGGCGAGCATTGCGCGCCACCATCACCGATCTGACATCCGTAGAAGAACTGACAACCCTCGAAGAACGGGCTGAAAGACCAATGGACGACTGATGAGCAACTCGAAATGAGTTCCCTCACCCTTTAGCGTCCGCTCCTGAAATCTGGGGCGGGCCCCAGACAGGAGAAATGTGGCCAACCCACGTGTTCACGAAGTCGCCGCCGAACTCGGCATCGACAGCAAGATCGCCCTCGACAAGCTCAAGGGCATGGGCGAGTTCGTCAAGAGCGCGTCGTCCAGCATCGCCCCGCCGGTCGCGCGCCGCCTGAAGGCGGCGCTCGAGGCCGACGGCTACAAGGCTCCGGCAGGCGCCTCCGGTCCGACCGTGACCGCTACGGCGGCCGCACCGCGCCCCGCTGCGGCGCGTCCCGCTCCGGCGGCGGCTCCTGCACCCGCGCCCGCCGCCGAGACCGTGGCGTCCGCCCAGGTGTCCGAGTCGGCGTCGGCGCAGGCTTCCGGGCCCGTGGCGCCCGCCCCTGCGGCGCCCGGCCTGTCTCCTGCGGCGCCCGCGTCCTCCCCTGCTGCGCCGGCGACGCCCGGCACGAGCGCCCCGCGCCCGGGCAACAACCCATACGCCAGTGCGCAGGGCATGTCGCGCCCCGGGACTCCGCGCCCCGGCAACAACCCCTTCGCGGGCTCGCAGGGCATGCCGCGCCCGGGTGGAGCGGGCGGCGCCATCCCGCGCCCCGGCGCCCCGCGCCCCGGGGCTCCCCGTCCCGGCGTGCCCCGTCCCGGAGGACCCGGCACCGGTCGTCCAGGAGCCCCCTTCCAGCAGCGCCCGGGCGGCCCCGGCCGTCCCGGCGGCGCAGGCGGCGGCTTCCAGCGGCCAGGCGGCGCACCCGGCGCGGGCGGCGGCGGCTTCGCCGGTCGTCCGGGCGGGGGTGGCGGCCGCGGCCGCGGCCCCGGTGGCGGAACGGCGGGCGCCTTCGGCCGCGGTGGCGGCAAGAGCCGCGCGCGCAAATCGAAGCGAACGAAGCGCGCCGAATTCGAGATGCGGGATGCCCCATCGCTGGGCGGCGTCGCGCTCCCTCGCGGCGACGGCAAGACGATCATCCGGATGCGCCGCGGCGCGTCGATCTCCGATCTCGCCGACAAGCTCGAGCAGGTCACCAACTACACGGTGCAGCCGGGCGCTCTGGTGACGGCGCTGTTCCACCTCGGCGAGATGGCGACGGCGACGGAGTCGCTCGACGACGCCACCTTCGGCATCCTCGGCGAGGAGCTGGGATACAAGATCCAGGTCGTCAGCCCTGAGGACGAGGACAAGGAGCTCCTCGAGGGCTTCGACATCGACCTGGAGCAGGAGCTCGAGGACGAGGACGACGAGGACCTCGAGATCCGGCCCCCGGTCGTGACCGTGATGGGCCACGTCGATCACGGGAAGACCAAGCTGCTCGACGCGATCCGCGAGGCGAACGTCGTCGCGGGCGAGGCGGGCGGCATCACCCAGCACATCGGTGCGTACCAGGTCTGGACCGAGCACGAGGGCGTCGAGCGCGCCATCACCTTCATCGACACCCCTGGCCACGAGGCGTTCACCGCCATGCGAGCCCGCGGCGCCCAGGTGACCGACATCGCGATCCTGGTGGTCGCGGCCGACGACGGCATCATGCCGCAGACGGTGGAGGCGCTGAATCACGCCCAGGCGGCCGGGGTCCCGATCGTCGTGGCCGTCAACAAGATCGACAAGGAGGGGGCCAACCCCGCCAAGGTGCGCCAGCAGCTCACCGAGTTCGGCCTGGTGGCCGAGGAGTTCGGCGGCGACACCATGTTCGTGGACGTGTCCGCGCTGCAGAAGATCGGAATCGACAAGCTCCTCGACGCGGTGCTCCTGACGGCGGATGCCGGCCTCGACCTGCGTGCGAACCCGAACAAGGACGCGCGCGGCGTCGCGATCGAAGCCAAGCTCGACAAGGGCCGCGGAGCGGTGGCGACCGTGCTCATCCAGTCCGGGACGCTGCGAGTCGGCGACCCGATCGTCGCGGGAACGGCATACGGACGCGTCCGAGCGATGCACGACGAGAACGGCGACGTGGTCGAGGAGGCATACCCGTCCCGTCCCGTGCAGGTGCAGGGTCTGTCGACCGTGCCGCGCGCCGGCGACACCTTCCTGGTGACCGACGACGACCGCACCGCCCGGCAGATCGCCGAGAAGCGCGAAGCCGTCGAGCGCAACGCCCAGCTGGCCAAGGCCCGCAAGCGCATCAGCCTCGAGGACTTCACCCGAGTGCTCGCCGAGGGCAAGGTCGACTCGCTCAACCTCATCATCAAGGGCGACGTCTCCGGTGCCGTCGAGGCGCTCGAGGAGTCGCTGCTCAAGATCGAGGTCGATGACAGCGTCCAGCTGCGCATCCTGCACCGCGGTGTCGGTGCGATCACCGAGTCGGACATCGACCTGGCGACCATCGACAACGCGATCGTCATCGGCTTCAACGTGCGCCCCGACGTCAAGGCGCGCGAGCGGGCAGCACGCGAAGGCATCGACGTGCGCTTCTACTCCGTCATCTACGCCGCGCTCGAGGACATCGAGAACTCGCTCAAGGGCATGCTCAAGC
>WOYR01000258.1 GCA_011620705.1 Microbacteriaceae bacterium
TCCCGGCCGCCGGCGAGTTGGTGACCCCGTACTCCGTTACCCCGTAACGGCGCGCCCTCCCGCTGCAGGCCCCGGAGCAAGCGCAGCTGACGCTGCGGAGAAACTAGGCTGAACGAGGCCGGTTTCGTCTCAACGGCGCGAAATCGTTCAGCCCCCTGTCGCCGCCCGAGGAGTCACCGCGTGCCCGGAGAGAATCTCACCCGTCTCGAAGCCCAGGAGCGCTCCGGCATCCTCGCCGTCGACACCTACCTCGTCGACCTCGACCTGACGACGGGGCCGGAGACCTTCCGCTCCACCACGACGGTCGCGTTCACGGCGCGCGGGGGCACTGAGACGTTCCTCGACGCGATCACCGCGAAGGTCCACTCGGTGACGGTCAACGGGAAGGCCGTCGACCCGGATGCGGTCAGCGACGGGGTCCGCATCCGTCTGGAAGGACTGGTCGAGCACAACACCGTCACCGTGGTCGCCGACTTCGCGTACACGAACACCGGCGAGGGCCTGCACCGCTTCGTCGACCCCGTCGACGGCGAGGTCTACCTGTACTCGCAGTTCGAGGTGCCGGACAGCCGCCGGGTCTACGCGGTGTTCGAGCAGCCCGATCTCAAGGCGAGCTTCCAGTTCACCGTCACCGCGCCGGCCGACTGGGCGGTCGTCAGCAACTCCCCGACCCCCGCCCCCACGGTGCCGACCGGCTCGTCGGGCTCGACGGTGTCCACGGGCTCGGCCGGCGATGGCGCGGCGACCTGGGCCTTCGAGCCGACTCCGCGGATCTCGAGCTACATCACCGCCCTCATCGCCGGCCCGTACCAGGCCGCGCACTCAGAGCTCACGAGTTCGAGCGGGCGCGTCATCCCCCTCGGCCTGTATGCCCGGAAGTCGTTGTTCGACCACCTCGACAGCGACTACATCTTCGACATCACCCGCAAGGGCTTCGCGTACTACGAGGAGAAGTTCGGATACCCGTACCCCTTCGCCAAGTACGACCAGCTCTTCGTGCCCGAGTTCAACGCGGGGGCGATGGAGAACGCGGGGGCCGTGACCTTCGTGGAGACGTATGTGTTCCGCTCGAAGGTCACCGACGCCATCAAGGAGCGCCGGGTGGTGACGATCCTCCACGAACTGGCCCACATGTGGTTCGGCGACCTGGTCACCATGAAGTGGTGGAACGATCTGTGGCTCAACGAGTCCTTCGCGGAGTGGGCGTCCACCATCGCGACCGCCGAGGCGACCGAGTGGACCCAGGCCTGGACCACCTTCAACGCGATGGAGAAGAGCTGGGCGTACCGGCAGGACCAGCTGCCGTCGACGCATCCGGTCGTCGCCACCATCAACGACCTCGAAGACGTGCAGGTCAACTTCGACGGGATCACCTACGCCAAGGGCGGCTCCGTGCTCAAGCAGCTGGCCGCCTGGGTCGGCATCGATGTGTTCTTCGCCGGCGTCGGCAACTACTTCCGGAAACACGAGTACGGCAACACCGAGCTCAAAGACCTGCTCGCCGAGTTGGAGCTCGCCAGCGGCCGCGACCTCAGCGGCTGGGCCGCCCGATGGCTCGAGACAGCGGGCGTTGCGACCCTGCGCCCCGAGCTCGAGACGGACCAGTCAGGCACCATCACCTCCTTCCGCATCTCGCAGAAGGCGCCGGCGGACCATCCGACCCTGCGCCCGCACCGGCTCGGCATCGGCTTCTACTCCCCAGAAGCGGCCGGCACGGCACTGGTGCGCGTGCACCGGGTCGAGCTCGACCTCGACGCCGAGGAAATCACCGAGGTGCCGGAACTGGTCGGGATGGCAAGACCCGCACTGATCCTGCTCAACGACGACGACCTCAGCTACGCCAAGATCCGATTGGATGACGCGAGCCTCTCGGTCGCGCTCTCCCGGCTGTCCGAGCTGGAGAGCCCGCTCGCGCGCGCCCTGGTCTGGGGCGCGCTGTGGGACATGACCCGCGACGCGGAGATCGCCCCCCGCGACTACCTGCGGCTGGTGCTCGACCACATCGCGTCCGAGTCGGAGTCCACCACCATGCGGCTCACCCTCAGCCAACTGCTGCAGACCGCGCGGGTGTACGTCGCGCCGGATGCGCGCGCGGCATCCATCCGCGAGGTCGGCGACAGCGTGTGGCAACTGGCCAGGACGGCCCGAGCGGGCTCCGACGCGCAGTTCCAGTTCGTGAAATCCTTCGCGTCCATCGCCTCGACCCCTGAGCACGGCGCCGCCCTCGCCGGGCTGCTCGACGGCTCCATCGCCCTCGATGGGCTCCAGATCGACAGCGACCTGTCGTGGGAGCTGCTGCAGGGGCTGGTGCTGGTCGGGCAGGCGGGCGAAGCCGAGATCGCCGCAGCGCTCGAGAAGGACAACACAGCGAAGGGCCAGCAGGCCGCCGCACTCGCGCTCGCCGCGATCCCGACGGTCGCGGCCAAGACCACCGCGTTCGAGAGGGGGCGCGACGACACCGGCATCTCGAACCTCTACCTGCGCAATGTCGGCATCGGCTACGGGCTGGTGAACGACCCCGCCGTGCTCGAACCGCTGGTCGCGCCGTACTTCGACGCGCTCACCGCGGTGTGGAAGAACCGCAGCTATGAGATCGCCGAGACCTTCGTCACCTACTTCTACCCGAGCGCGCTCGCCTCGCAGGGCCTGGCCGACGCGACGACGGCCTGGCTGGATGCCAACCCCGGCATCCCCGCGCTGCGCCGCATCGTGATCGAGGCGCTCGCCGGCGTGCAGCGGGCGCTGACGGCCCAGGCCCTGGATGCGAGGAGCTGACCGTGTCCGACTCCGCAGTGTGCCCCGCCGCCCGCCCCGCCGCCCGCTCCGGCTCGGGCTTCTCCGGGATCCCGGCCCACCTCGTCGACCCGGCGGGGGCGCCGGAATGAGCGACCTCACCCTGCGGATGGGCGAGGGGGGTGAACCGGTCGGCGGCAGCTTCTGGGCGGCTGTCGGCGGGCGGGCGACCTTCGAGAAGCTGGTCCGCGCCTTCTACGACGGCGTCCGCACCGACCCCCTGCTGCTGCCCATGTACCCGGAGCAGCCGGAACTCGAGGGCGCGATCCAGCGCCTCACCGGATTCCTGGAGCAGTACTGGGGCGGCCCCGGCACCTACAGCGAGCAGCGCGGGCATCCGCGGCTCCGGATGCGGCACCTGCCCTTCGCCGTGACCCCCGAGGCGCGCGACCACTGGCTCGCCCACATGCGTGCGGCGCTCGACACGCTCGAACTCTCACCCCTGCACGAATCCATGCTCTGGGACTACCTCGAGCGCACCGCGCACGCGATGGTCAACTCGGACTGAGCCGCTATGCGGCCGCGAGCGCGGCCGCCAGGCCCTCGCGCAGCGGCGTCGTCGGCCGTCCGATGAGGCGGGCCAGGTCCCCGCTGGTCTCGCCGAGGACGCCGGCCTTGATGTTCTGGTCGAGCCCGACGACGAAGCCGACGGTCCCGGCATCCAGGCCCGCCGCTGTCAGGATCTCGGCATGCTCCTCGGGGGACACGTTGCGGAAGACGACGGGGCGGCCCTCGATCTCGGCCACTGCCGCGGCGAGCTCGTCGAAGGTCCATGCGGTGTCACCGGCGAGCTCGTAGATGCGCCCACGGGCCGCCGCGTCGGTCAGGACGACCGCTGCCGCCTCGGCGAAGTCCTGTCGGCTGGCACTCGACACCCTGCCCTCGCCGACGCTCGCGACGATCTCGCCGCTCTGCGCCGCCTGACGGGCCGTTCTCACGTAGTTCTCGGTGTACCAGCCGTTGCGAAGGATCGTCGCGGGGATGCCGGACGCCTCGATCAGCTCCTCTGTGGCCTTGTGCTCCGCGGCGAGCACGAGCGCGGAGCTCCTCGCATTCGGGGCGCTGGTGTACACCAGGTGGCCGACGCCTGCGCGCTTCGCGGCGTCGATCGCGGCGGCGTGCATGGCGACGCGCTTGCCCGCCTCGCTGGCCGAGATCAGCAGCACCCGGTCGGCGCCTGCGAACGCCGCATCGAGGGTCTCCGGCTGGGTGTAGTCGAGCGGGACGACGGCCACGCCGCGGGCGGCCACCTCGGCGAGCCTATCGAGGGCGCGGCCGCCCGCGACGATCTCGGACGGGGCGACGCCGCGGGCGAGAAGCGATCCGATGACGCGGCGGCCGAGATGCCCTGTGGCACCGGTGATGACGATGGTCATGACGGTCCTTTCCTGGAGACTCCCCACAGCAACGGGAAAGCCGCCTCGGCGCATTCCCGAGCGAGGAGCCCTCGTCGACCGCCGGATCGGGGCTCCGGCGACGACGCTCTCCGCCCGTTCCCACCTCGAGCGGCTACCCTGTGGAGTCCTGAGGATCGTTCGAAGGGGAATGTCGATGGCCGAGCGGGGGGGAACGCCCGACGCCGATGCGATCGTGATCGGGGCCGGCCTCGCCGGCCTCGTCGCCACCGCCGAGCTCGTCGCGGCGGGCAAGCACGTGATCGTGCTCGAACAGGAGCCCGAGTCCGATCTCGGCGGCCAGGCCTGGTGGTCCTTCGGCGGCCTCTTCCTCGTCGACACCCCCGAGCAGCGCCGCCTCGGCGTGCACGACAGTCAGACGCTCGCCCGGCAGGACTGGTTCGCCAGCGCCGAGTTCGACCGCGACGAGGACGCATGGGGCAGGCGGTGGGCCGAGGCCTATCTCGCCTTCGCCGCCGGCGAGGAGCGCGCATGGCTGCACTCGAAGGGCATCCGCTTCTTCCCGGTCGTCGGCTGGGCCGAGCGCGGCGGCTACACCGCCACCGGCCACGGCAACTCGGTTCCGCGCTTCCACATCACCTGGGGCACCGGGCCCGCGGTGCTCGCGCCCTTCATCCAGGAGGTGCGCGCGGGGGCGGCGGCCGGGCTGGTCGAGCTGAGGTTCCGGCACCGGGTCGACGAGCTCACCGTCGAGAAGGGGGCCGTGGTGGGCGCATCCGGATCCGTGCTGGCCGACGACACCGCCGAACGCGGAGTCGCCAGCAACCGGGATGTCGTCGGCGAGTTCTCCTTCCGCGCCGGCGCGGTCATCGTGGCCAGCGGCGGCATCGGCGGCGACCACGAGCTGGTGCGGGCGGCATGGCCGGAATGGCTGGGCGAACCCCCGGTCGAGATGCTGTCGGGGGTGCCCGCCCACGTCGACGGCAGGATGCTGGCCATCAGCGAGCGGGCCGGCGCGAACTACGTCAACCGCGACCGCATGTGGCACTACGTCGAGGGCATCACCGACTACGACCCGGTGTGGCAGGGGCACGGCATCCGGATCCTGCCCGGCCCGTCCAGCCTCTGGTTCGACGCAGCAGGCAACCGGCTGCCCATCCCGCTCTTCCCCGGATTCGACACGCTCGGCACTCTCGAGCACCTGCGCTCCACCGGCTACGACCACAGCTGGTTCGTGCTCAACCAGTCGATCATCGAGAAGGAGTTCGCGCTCAGCGGCAGCGAGCAGAACCCCGACCTCACCGGCAAGAGCATCCGTGAACTGCTGAAGCAGCGACTCGGCAAGGGCGCCGCCGCACCGGTGGAGGCGTTCAAGTCCCGAGGCGTCGACTTCGTGGTCGCCGACACCCTCGACGAGCTGTTCACCGGGATGCGCAAGCTCTCGCCCGGGGTGGAGCTCGACACGCTCAACATCCGTCACGAGATCGAGGCGCGCGACCGCGAACTCGACAACGGCTTCAGCAAGGACGCGCAGATCACGGCGATCCGCGGCGCCCGAAAGTTCCTCGGCGACCGGCTGATCCGCGTGGCCGCACCGCACAAGATCCTCGACCCCAAGCACGGCCCGCTGATCGCCGTCAAGCTGCACATCGTGACCCGCAAGACGCTCGGCGGGCTGCAGACCGATCTGCACTCCCGGGTCCTGGATGCCGCGGGCTCACCGATCCCCGGGCTCTACGCCGCCGGCGAGGTGGCCGGCTTCGGCGGGGGCGGGGTGCACGGCTACCGGGCGTTGGAGGGCACCTTCCTCGGCGGCTGCCTGTTCACCGGCCGCATCGCGGGCCGGGCCGTCGCCGGAACGCTGTAGCCGGGAGGATCAGATACCTGGGCTGCCGGAAACCGTGCCATAGTCTGAAAGGGTGTCCGACCAAGCCCCGAGACGGCGAGTCCCCCGTCGGCGGCTTCGCATCGCCGTCGTCGCCATCATTGTCGTGGGCATCGTTACCGTTGGCCTCCTGGCCATCCGAGCCTGGGGCGGGTCCACTGACCAGCAGATAGTCGGCTACGCCCCGGCAACCGGCGCTGTGCCCAGTCCGGAGCGTGGCTTTTACGACGCCATCGACGACCTCCTCACCACCCAGGACTTCTCCCAGAGTCGGGCGGACGGGATCACGCTCATTCATGCGTATGTGCGCCTTGACGATTTCCGGTCCGGCCCGATCAGCGCGACCGCCCTCGCAACGTTGCAGAACGGGTTCGACGCCCTGCGAACCCAGGGGATGAAGGTCGTGCTGCGGTTCGCATACAACGCTGGCCCGTATCCTGACTCGCAACCCGATGCGCCGCAGTCGG
>WOYR01000042.1 GCA_011620705.1 Microbacteriaceae bacterium
GTCGTCGCCCGGGGCGAACTGCGCCACCGCGATGGCGACGTGCTCCTCCGAGTTCCTTCGTTCGGCTGCTGCTGACTGGGCCATGCCCCGAGCCTAGGAGTGCGGCTCGCCTCCGAGCTGCACGGAAACGAGATCTCCGGATTCTCAGAGGTCCCCGGACGGGGACCCTGAGTCGTGGCGCGGCGCGTTACGAGCCTGATTTCAGGCCGGATCGCACCAGTCGTGCGCGGCGAACCGATCGCGCTCACGACATCGGCAAGGCCCCAGCTCAGGAAAGGCGCTCGATCACCATGGCCATGCCCATGCCGCCCGCCACGCACATCGACTCGACACCGAACTGCTTGTCGTGCCACTGCAGGGAGTTGATCAGGGTCGCCGCGATCCGGGCCCCGGTCATGCCGAACGGATGCCCGACGGCGATCGCGCCGCCGTTGACGTTGAGCTTGTCGATCGGAATGCCAAGGCGCTGAGCCGAACCGAGGGTCTGGACCGCGAACGCCTCATTGATCTCGAACAGGTCGATGTCGTCGAGCGTCATCCCCGCATTGGCCAGCGCCGCTGGGATCGCCTCGACTGGCGCCAGCCCCATGATCTCCGCCGACATCGCCGTCACCGACGTGGACAAGATCCGTGCCAAGGGGGTCAGGCCCAGGTCCTTGGCCTTGGCATCGCTCATCACGACCAGCGCCGCTGCCCCATCGTTGAGCGCGCAGGCGTTTCCCGCGGTGATGGTCCCATCGGGACGGAACACCGGCTGCAGTTGGCTGACGCCCTCCAGGGTGACACCCGGGCGGGGACCGTCATCCTTGGAGACCACCGTGCCATCGGGCAGAGTGACAGGGGTGATTTCGCGAGCCCAGAAACCCGAGGCGATCTGCTCTTCTGCGAGGTTCTGGCTGCGGACGGCGAAGGCATCCTGCTCTTCGCGGGACATCCCCAGCACCTGCTGCACGTTCTCCGCCGTCTGCCCCATGGCGATGTACACGTCGGGCAGTTCGCCATCCTCCCGCGGGTCGCGCCACACGCCGGCTCCCGCCGCGCTGCGCGCCGCGGTACGCGCTTGGGCTTTGGCGAATACAGGATTCGCCATGTCCTGCCCGGGGATGAAGTCGGAAGTTCCCCTGGAGAACCGGCTCACCATCTCCACTCCTGCAGAGACGTAGACATCCCCCTCGCCGGCGCGGATGGCGTGGAAGGCCATCCGGGTGGTCTGCAAAGACGAAGCGCAGTACCGCGTCACCGTGGTCCCGGGAAGGTGGTCGTAGCCGAGCATCTCCGCCACGATCCGTCCCAGGTTCGATCCCTGCTCACCGCCGGGCAGGCCGCACCCGAGCATCAGATCCGTGATGTCCTTCGGGTCCAACTCCGGCACCTTGTCCAACGCAGCGCGGACCATCTGCACGGCGATGTCATCCGGACGCATGTCTTTGAGGGACCCCTTGTTGGCGCGCCCTATGGGTGAACGGGCTGTCGAAACGATCACTGCCTCGGGCATATCTCACACCTGAACTTCTCTGTTGACGTATGGCCCACGCGGGCTCCCCCATCAGCGTATGGAACCGGAAGGGTTCGGACAACCCCCCGACGAGACTCACGAAGGGTGCCGGCGGAAAAGCCGAGCCCGAAGGTGTCACATCCCTCGCATCACTCGGCCAGCGCAGCCCACGTGCCGAACAGCGATGCAGCCGAATCCACGCCGACCGTGACCGGCGCGAGGACAGGCTCATCGATCCCGGCGGCACGAAGACGGCTGAGACCGGCCTTCACCTCGTCCGCGTCACCGATCAGAGCCACCGCCTCGACCAGCCTCGCACTGACCGCTGCCGCCGCATTCCGCCCATGGCGCCGGGCTGCGCGCACCGCCTCCACATCCTCCGCGTATCCGTCTTCCGCCAGCAGATCACCATAGGCCGAGAGCTGCAGGTACGACGAGAGCTGAGAGGCCACCTCACGGTATGCCTCCTCACGGGCTCGTGATCCGGCCACGACGCAAACCGGCACATATGCGGCAGTGGTGAAGCGCCGCTCCATCCTGTTCGCGGCAGCCAGAGCGCACAGTCGTGCCGCGCGGTCCTCGGTCACCCAATTCAGAAGCATCCCGTCTGCGGTTCGCGCCGCGACGGTAGCCATTCGTGGCCGAAGCGCACCGATGAACAGATCCGGTGGCGTCTCCACGTGCTGACCGCGCAACTCGAGGATGAGCGGTTCGCCAGCAGCACTGCGGTGGTGCAATGTCCCGCTTCGCATCGCTTCGCGCATCGCCACGACCGCTTCGCCGACCGCTTCGGGAGTCGCTGATCCGGGCCATCCGAATTGGCTCGCCGCTGTCTCTCGGTGACCAGCCCCCAGTCCCACCGCGACGCGCCCCGGCGCGCATTCCGCGAGGGCCGCCGTCGCCATCTCCAGCGCGGGCAATGGGCGCGAAGGCAGAGGCACCACCCCGAGACCGACACCGATCGAGTCGGTCTGCGTGGCCACGACCGCCCCGGTCACAAACGAGTCGCGGCCGCTGATCTCGGGAAGCCATATCCGATCGTAGCCAAGGCCCTCAACCAGCTTCGCCTGCTCGATGAGTTGAGCCAACGGTGCGCGAGCAGTGAGCGCGGTTGCCAGTCGCGCCACTATGCGCGCCCGACTAGTCCGAGGAGGCGAGCTGCTTCGGCTCCTCGATCGTGAGCGGCACCCCGTGACACTTGGGGTCCGCTTCACCGCCGACCTTCGTGATCAGCACTTGGGTGCCGCACGTCTCACACGTATACCGCTTTCCGACCTTCAGCATCGTCACCTATCCACTTGCAGCTCTAGGAAGTCCATCGCAGAACAGACAATCCTATTTCAATACCATGTCGACGTCGTCGCACTGCAATGTGCCGTCGCCCGCCTTTGTCACGACCAGTTCAGCGCCGCATACTTCGCATTTCATCCGCTTCCCCGCTTGGTTCATGGTGATCTACGTGCCCTTTCATGCCGGTTGTCGCTGGACGCTTCATTCTTGCACATCCGAACTCCCAGGTGATCCGCCCCGACCCTCGCGAACGCGTTCGATGCTCCCCTGTTCGTCGACTCGGGACAGCTCGCACTCAGCTCGTCTCCCGCGGCCCCCAGATCGCGCGCCCGCCGACGAATGTCGCCAGCACCTCGGTGTGATCAAGCAGCCGTCGGGGGTCATCGCTGAGGACAACGAGGTCAGCATTCACGTGCAGCTGGGACGCCGATGGACCGCGGCCGCCCCGCCGATCGGGTGCTGGGCCATCCACCTCGGACCTGTCGGTGACAAGTGAAAGAGCCTCGTCGGGCGTGACCCGCTCCTCTGCGCCCAGCGGTTCGGCTGCGTCCGCGCGAGGACGGCGGTGAACCGCGGCCGCCATCGTGCCCAGCGGAGTAGCCGCAGTGACAGGGCGATCGCTGCCTGCTGCCACGGGTATTCCCTGCTCCAGCACGCTGCGCAACGGATAGAGCCAGTCCTGCTCGACCGCGCTCAGCAGCTCGCGGTACTTCTGCCCGCGCTCTGTCACAAAGGCCGGATTGGTGGTGACAGCGATTCCTCCTGCCCGGATGCGCTCGAGATGGCCGGGCAGGGGAAGCCCCAGGTGCTCGATGCGGTCGCGCCCCCACGCCGGCGGACCGCACTCGCTGATCGCGGTCAACGCAGCTTCCAGCTCATCGGGCTCTGTCGCGTGGACGGCGACCGGCCAGCCGTACCCACGCACATGTCGCACGCGGTCAGCGATGCCGTCGGCCGGCGCAGCCACCTTGGCGCCGAGCACGCGCACCGTTCCACGGGTCGGCATACCGCCCTCGCCCGAGGACGCTGCCGAAACCTGATCGAAGGCGAGAAGCGCGTTGACCCGTTGACGCAGCACGCCCCGCCGCACCCATTCGTCAAGATGCGCGATATCGTCCCAGGTGTTCGTGGCGGTCGCGTCAGTCACGCTCGTCACTCCCGCGGCTGCGAGTTCACGGGAAAGGTCCGCCAGGGCGGACTCGATCAGGTGCTCGGGTTGACGCGGCATCCTTTGGAGCAGAGCCGCATCTGTGCGAAGCGGCTCCTCGATGAGACTCGGTTCACTGCCGGGGCCGGCCAGAATCCGCCATGCCGCCGAGTTGAGGATCACCAGCTTCCCGGTCCGATGATGGAGGGCGCAAGGGTGGGATGCGGTGACCGAATCGATCTCGGCGATCGTCGGTGCACGCCTCTCCTCGAGAGTGCTCTCGTCCCATCCCCAGCCCCGGATCCACCGTCCCTCGAAGTCTCCAACGCGGCTCTGCAAGGAGGCGAGAAGATCCGGGATGGAACTCGAGGTGCTGAGATCGACCGAGAGCCTTGCCGCGGCAGCGGCCCGCAGGTGCAGATGGGAGTCGTGGAACCCGGGCAGGACTACCGGTCCAGCGGCATCCCGCCCGCGACGCAGCGCTCCGATGTGTCGGATCCGCCCACCGGAGACAACCAGTTCGCGTCGAGCTTCACGGACCCAACGTCCATGCTGATGATGCAGCGGGTCGGCTTCAGCCCGCCACATCCATCACCTGCGGCGGCGCGAACTCCTTGCTCAGCTGGCGGCGGAGAACCTTTCCCGTTGCGGTGCGGGGGAAGTCCTCCACCACGTGGATGCGGTCGGGCCGCTTCGCTCCGGACAGGGATTCCTTGCACATCTCGATGAGCTCGTCCTCGGTCACTGACGCGCCCGGCACGAGACGGACCGCAGCCTCCACGCGCTCACCCCAATGGTCATCGACGACTGGGAAGGCAACCGCTTCTTCGACCTCATCATGGCGCTCCAGAACCTCCTCGATCTCGTTCGGGGAGATGTTCTCGCCTCCGCGGATGATCAGGTCGCTTGCACGGCCGGTGAGGAATAGATAGCCGTCGTCGTCCAGATGACCGACGTCTCCCGTGTGAACCCAGTGCTCGGAGTCCAGGATGACGCGGGCGCCTCCACCCTTTCCCCAATAGCCGGTCATCGCTCGGTCGGTTCGCAGGTACACCTCTCCGGTCACACCGGGAGGAGCCGCATTCCCTTCCTCGTCGATCACCCGGATCTCGACATCGGGCAGCGCCTTGCCCACCGAAGTAAGACGGTGCCGTTTGAGCGCGATCTCCTGCGGCGTTCCCTCGAGGCGGTGATCGTCGGGCCCGAGAACTGCCACCGTGGAGTTGGTTTCGGTCTGCCCGTAGGCGCAGGAGAAGGAGATGCTCTTCGGGAAGCGTTCCAGCATCGCTTCACGTACAGCCGGCGGCATCGGAGCCGCACCGTACGTCAACATCTCCAGACTCGACAAGTCGAACTGATCGAAGTCGGGGTGCCGCAGCAACAGCGAGACCATCGATGGGACGAGGAAGGCGTGAGTGATCTTCCGATTCTGCACGGTCTCGAGCCATTTCCCGGGCTCGAAATCGAAGAGGTACGTCTCACGGCCGGAGAACAGCGAAACGGTCATTGCTGACAGCCCTGCCACATGGTACAAGGGCGCGGCAAGCGCGACCCTCCCGTGGAACTCCCCGTCGGCCGCCTCCCCCTGGCCCATGACGTACTGGGTGAATCCGCCGTGGGTGAGCAAGACGCCCTTGGGCAGGGATGTCGTGCCGCTCGTGTAGAGCATGACGGCAACATCCGAGTCCTCGACTTCCGCAGATTCGGCCCTCGGCTCGAGGCCGGCAGCTCGGGAGTTCGCCTCCTCGAGGGTCAGCACCCTGTCACGGGTGAGCCCGGCGGCAACGACGCTGTCGATGTAGCGATCCTCGGTGATCATCAGCGACACCCCCGAGTCGTTCACCAGGTGGGTCAGTTCGCCCCCGCGCGCCCGGTAGTTCATGGGTACCACCGTCGCGCCGGCCATGAGGACGCCGAAGAACGCGCGAAGCGTGCCGATCTTGTTCGTCGCGAGCAGCCCGACACGATCCCCGCGACTGACCCCGAGCGACTCGAATAGTGCGGCCTGACGCGCCGACTCGTCCCTGAGCGTCTGGTACGACTCTTCGTGCTCGTCTCCGAGCACTGCCGACGCATCGGGCACGATCATCGCAGGAATATCGACAACAATTGACAGATTCACAAAACCTCCATGGCGCTGCGCGCGGGTGAACGATTAGAGCGGGTTACCGGACGGATCCAGGTACGTCGTCGCAATGTGGCCTTCGCGCTCGGCCTCGGCATACTGCTCGTCGCTGAACCCGAGGATCTCCTTGTAGACGTATTCATTGTCCATTCCCAGACCGCCGATCGGTTCCCACTTCATTTCGGGACCGTTCCACTTCCACTGATGTCCGGGATACAGATGAGTGCCGGTTGCATATCCGGTGTTCTCGCGAAGGAATCCACGAGCCTTCACATGCGGATCGGCGAACACGTCGTCTTCGAGCATAATCGGCCCCGCGGGAACGCCAACGCTCTGCAGGGCGATGAACACCTCCTGACGCGTCCGCGACCGAGTCCAGTCCGCGAACGCCGCGTCGATGTCGTCCTGCGCGGCAAGTCGGCCCGCCTGAGTGGAGAAACGG
>WOYR01000272.1:0-4553 GCA_011620705.1 Microbacteriaceae bacterium
TCGAGACGCATGAGCGAATCGACGGCCTTCGGCGTCTGGTCGATGATGTCGATGAGACGTTTGTGGGTGCGCATCTCGAAGTGCTCGCGGCTGTCCTTGTACTTGTGAGGGGAGCGGATCACCACGATCACGTTCTTCTCGGTGGGCAGGGGCACCGGGCCGACGACCGTCGCGCCCGCGCGGGTCACCGTGTCGACGATCTTGCGCGCCGACGCGTCGAGGCCGGCGTGGTCGTACGACTTGAGCCGGATGCGGATCTTCTGTCCCGCCATGTTGTCTCTCTCCTGTTCCCGCACGGCGCCCATCGCAGGCCCGTACCCGCGCGAGGCATTGCTGCTCGCGCACCGCTGTTCTTCTGTCAATCCATCCGGCCCACGCGGTCGGGCGTGTCGCGCGCCCTGGCGGGCGCAGCACACCTCTCCCCGTGAGAATTCGGGATCCGATTGAAGCTGTGTTCTGCTGCCCGCCGCCCAACCGGGAAGAGGACCGGTCCCTCGAACGGGCGTCATCAGCCCGGCGAGGCACAGTTCTCACAGTTGTGCACTGCACTGACAGTGATCCACGCGCAGGCGCGCGGAGTGTTGAACTAGACGAGTTTGCCACACGCCGGCCGTTGCTGCAAGCCGGGCGTGTCGCGCGCCGCTCGCGATGGCCTCGTCCGGGTGCTCAGCCCTTGGTCGCACCCGCAAGAAGACCGCGGACGAAGAACCTCTGCAGTGAGAAGAACACGATCAGCGGCACCACGATCGAGATGAACGCGCCGGCCGACTGCAGATACCAGCGGTCCCCCCACGATCCGGACAGCGAATTCAATGTCTGGGTCAATGGGAGCGACGACGATGGGGCGAAGATCGTCGCCACGAGAAGGTCGTTCCAGACCCAGATGAACTGGAAGATCGCGAAGGATGCGATGGCCGGCGTCGAGAGCGGGACGACGATCCGCAAGAAGATCTGCCCGTGCCCCGCCCCGTCGACCCGCGCGGCCTCGATGAGCTCGTTCGGGATCTCGGAGATGAAGTTGTGCAACAGGAAGATGGCGAGCGGCATCGCGAAGATCGCGTGCGCGATCCACACCGTTGCGAAGGAGTGATCGACGTCGCGGAGCGTGAAACCCGGGAAGATCCCGACGCCGTTGACGGAGAGCCCGCGCGAGAACAGGCTCAGGAGCGGCACGAGGGCCATCTGGATCGGCACGATCTGCAAGGCGAAGACGAAGACGAAGAGCAGGCCGCGCCCCTTGAAGGGGATCCAGGCGAACGCGTACGCCGCGAGGGTCGCGATCGCGATCGGGACGATCGTCGCCGGGATGGCGATGGCGAGCGAGTTGAGGAAGGACGAGCCGAGCGTGAGGGCGGTGCCACCAGAGGTGAGGGCTTGGAAGTAGTTGTCGAGCGTGAAGCCGGGGTGGACGAAGACGGTCCACCACCCGGTCGTCGCAGAATCGGCGCCGGGTCGGAAGGAGGTGACGAAGAGGCCGAACGTCGGGATGGTCCAGATGATCGCGATGGCGATCGCGGCCAGGGTCGCGCCCCTCGAGGTGAGGCGCTTCCGCGCGTCCGCCTCGCTCCTGCGCATCCTGCGCGCCAGGACACGGGAGGCCCGGCGGTCGAGCCTCACGTCGGCATCGGTGACGGCCATCAGCGGATCTCCTTCTGCTTGCGCATCTGGCGCACGTTGTAGATGATCAGCGGCAGCACGAACAGGAACAGGACGAACGCGAGCGCCGATGAGTGCCCGTAGCTCTGGAAGCGCTGCTGCTGGTTGACCATCTCGAAGGCGACGACCGTGGAGTTGGACCGGCCGCCGGTCAGCACCGCGACGATGTCGTACACCTTCAACGAGGCGACGGTGATGGTCGTCAGCACCACGATGAGCGACGAGCGGATGCCCGGAACAGTGACGTTCGTGAAGAGCTGCCAGGCGTTCGCACCGTCGAGGGCCGCCGCCTCGTTCTGCTCGGCGGGAACCGCCTTGATCGCAGCGGAGAGGAACACCATGGCGAACCCGGTCTGCGTCCAGATGAACACCGCAAGTAGGCAGAAGGTGTTGATGAAGGGCTGGGCATCGAGCCAGCCGACGGGCTGCCCGCCGAAGGCGGTGATGACCGCATTGAGCAATCCGATCTGCTGGCCTTGGCGATAGTCGTAGACGAACTTGAAGATGATGCCTGCGCCGACGAACGAGATGGCCACGGGCATGAAGACCAGCACCTTCAAGATCCGCTCCCCGCGCGCCCGGTCGATGAAGACGGCGTAGGCGAGCCCCAGGACGATCGAGATGGTCGGAGCGAGGGCGGCCCAGATCAGCGTGTTGATCACCGACCAGAAGCCGTCGGGGTTGGTGAAGACCCACACGTAGTTCTCAAGCCCGACGAACTGCTTGCCCGTCTTGTCGAAGAACGACTGGAAGATCGTGGACAGGGCGGGATAGATCAGGCCCACCAGGATCAGCACGGCAGCCGGCGCCATGAAGATGATGAGCTGGAAGACGTAGCCGGTGCCGGCCCGGGAGCGGTAGTCGGCGAAGAACAGAAGAGCTCCGGCCAGCAAGGCGATCGCGACGACATAGACGATGGCGTTCTGGTACGGCCGCAGCAGCATGAACGCGAGCACCGGGATGAGGAAGCATGCCGCGGTGCGGAGTGCGAAATAGCCGGCCCCGCTGCGGGGCGCGAACTCGACGAGCACCAGGATGATCCCGACGACGACCCCGAACATCGCGACGATGATGGGGATCTGGAGCAGCGGAGTGAGGTTCCCGATCCAGACGAAGAAGCTGTTCAACGAGAAGCCGAGCGAGACCGGGAGCGCTGCCGAGTCCGGGCTCCTCGTGACCATGAAGGCGACGAGGGCCAGGATCAGCACGCCGACGATCGCGAGGATGATCGCGGTCGATCGAGGTGCGGCCTGCTTCTTCGTCGTTCGGTCAGCCGTGGCGGTTGCGGTCATGATGCTGCCTTTCTGAGCGCGCCATCGGGCTCGCCGGCCGGCTCGCGAGGTGATGGACGGAGCCGCTCGCGTCGCGGGCGGCTCCGTCCATCGACGCGAGCCCCGTCGCTAGTTCTGGTACCCCGCCTGAATGGCGCTGAGGACCTGATCGGTCGGTGTTCCGTCGATCCAGTTGACCATGCCCTTCCAGAAGGAGCCGGAACCCACCGTGGCCGGCATCAGGTCGGACGCGTCGAACCTGGCAACCGTCTTCGGGTCCTGCAGCGTCTTCATGGCGTCGGTCAGGAACTGGCTCGACGCCAGCGTGGGATCGGCGCCGTTGTTGGCCGAGATCACGCCGCCGAGCTTGACCCGCGCGTCGGCGAACTCCGGAGTGGACATGAACTCCTGGACCTTCTGCACCGCAGCCGAGTCCGAGAATGCGGCCACGAACTCCCCGCCGGCCTCGACCGAGCTGGCGCCGGCCGTGGTGCCCGGCAGGATGAAGGCGTACACGTCGCCGTCCGGCGCGACGGTCGGGACCTTGCCGTCCTTGGTCTGCACCGTGAGGAAGTTCGACGACAGGAACGACGCCTGGTGGGTCATCGGGCAGGTTCCGTCGGCGACCTTGGCCGCGACATCCGCGAAGGCCGTCGAGTTGATGCTCTTCACGTCGCCGAAGCCCGCGTTCACGTAGCTGGGGTTCAGAAGGATGCTGCCGAGGGCATCGAAGGCGTCCTTGATCGGCTGGTCGGTGAACTTGACCTTGCCGGCGACCCACTGGTCGTACACGTCGGGACCGGACTGGCGCAGCACCAGGTCTTCGATCCAGTCGGTGCCCGGCCAGCCGGACGCATCACCGGACGAGAAGCCCGCGCACCACGGTGCGGAGCCGGTCTTCGCCTGAATCGTCTTGGTCAGAGCGAGCAGCTCGTCCCAGGTCTTCGGGACCGTGACGCCCCACTCCTTGAACTTCGCCGGCGAGTACCAGATGTAGCCCTTCACGTTGGCGAGCATCGGTGCGGCATAGAACGTGCCGTCGATCGTGCCGTAGGGCTTCCAGGCCTTCGACCAGTACTTGCTGACGTTGTCGGTCACGGTCTTGTCGGGCTTCACGACCTGCCCCGTTCCCACCAGGGTCTTGAGCAGACCCGGCTGCGGAACGATCGCGATATCGGGGGCGGAGCCCCCGTTGACCTTGGTGACGATGTTGCCCTCGAAGCTCTTGTCGCCGGTGTACACGACCTTGATGCCGGTGTCCTTGGTGAACTTGTCGAAGGTCGTGTTGAGCGCGTCCGCCTCTGATCCCGTGATTCCCCCCGAGATCTTGACCGTCTGGCCCTTGACGCTGCTGCTGGTTCCGGGTCCGCTCTCGGTGCAGCCGACGAGCGCCAGGGCTGCCACCCCGAGAAGTGCGATCGGGGCCAGCAGGCGGCGTCGAGATGACTTGCCCATGTTTTCCTCCTCATTGAGTACGCGGGGCTGTTCCCACGATTGTGCGGGTCCCCTCAGGAACCGCTCCTGGCCAAGCTATGCATCTGGCGGGTCGAGCGCAACCAGCCGACGAGACTCGGCTACTCCCCCGTGCCACCCGAGGCCGACGGGGCCGCAGCGCCCGACGCGTTG
>WOYR01000272.1:4653-6387 GCA_011620705.1 Microbacteriaceae bacterium
CGGCTACTCCCCCGTGCCACCCGAGGCCGACGGGGCCGCAGCGCCCGACGCGTTGTCACCATCCCCGCCATGCACCAGGTGGTGCGCGCGGTCCTTGACCTCGCCCGCGACATCCTTCGCCTTCTCGGCGGCGGCGCCCGCGACATCCTTCGCGTTCCCGGCCAACTCCTTGGCCTTGTCCGCGGCCTCCCCCGCGAGGTCCTTGGCCTTGTCCGCGGCGTCCTTGGCCTTGTCCGCGGCCTCCCCCGCGAGGTCCTTGGCCTTGTCCGCGGCGTCCTTGGCCTTGTCCGCGGCCTCCCCCGCGAGGTCCTTGGCCTTGTCCACGGTGTCGTCGAGTCCCATGATGTCCTCCCCGGGGTCGGCACGCCCGTCCCTCATTCTCAGTCTGCTCCTGAGGGCTCCGCACATCAAGCGACGATCAGGTTGATGGCCTCTCACCGTACGGCAGCGTGTGCCGCCGGGTTCAGCGGCTGCCTCCGCGAGCCTCCCACCGCTCGACCAGTTCGCGGTGCGGGGCGCCTGTTCCCTCCATCGAGGCGACTGCGGCACCCGCCGCGAGAGCGCCTCGCAGCGCATCGGCGACCGAGCTCCCCTGCATGGAGCGCAGCAGGTAGGCCGCGAGGAAGGCATCGCCCGAGCCGACGGTGCTCCGCTCGACGACCGGGAAGGCGGGCGCGCGCTCCACTCCGTCGCGGGTGGCGATGGCCGCACCCTCCGCCCCCAGAGTGAGCGCAATGGTGCCCACGCCGGATCGCGCGATGAGATCCTCGAGCGCAAGGTCCTGCTCGGGTGCGGTCCCGAGCTCGTGACCGATCAACTCGCTCAACTCCCGCAGGCTCGGCTTCACCAGGTCGACGCCCGCGGCCAGAGCCTGGGCCAGCGCGGTGCCCGACACGTCGACCGCGCAGCGCGCGCCGTGATCGTGAGCGACCCGGATGACGCGCGCCACGATGTCTTCCGGGGCGCCCGGCGGCAGGCTTCCGCTCATCACGAGCCAGCTCCCGGGAACCAGCAGGCCGGCGGCGGCGTCGACCGCCTGCCCGCATTCGCGGCTCGTGAGAGTCGGTCCCGGGAAGACGAAGCGGTACTGCTCGTGGCCGGCCCGGTCGGCGACGCTGATGCTCTCGCGGGTCTCGCCGCCGATCGGGATCGGGATGCCGGGCAGGCCCTCCTGCTGCAGCAGCATCCGGTACCGGTCGCCGGTCGTACCCCCGACCGCGTACACCGGGATCGCATCGCCGCCGAGCGCGACGACCACCCGGGCGACGTTCACGCCGCCCCCGCCGGCTTGCACGCGGGGCGCATCGCAGCGCAGCTTGTGCCTGCTAACCACGCGATCCACCGAGGTGCTGACATCGAGGGCGGGGTTCAGGGTGAGCGTCACGATCGGCGGGAGGGGCGAATCAGGCATATCCAGAACGGTACGGCAGGAGGATCCCGCTCACGGGTCCGAAGTCCCGCGACCTCGGGGACGACGAAGGGGCCCGGCCTCATGGCCCGGCCCCTTCGCGCGCTGTGCGGAAGCGTCCTACTTCAGGATCTTCGTGACCTTGCCCGCGCCCACGGTGCGTCCGCCCTCGCGGATGGCGAAGCCGAGGCCCTCCTCCATGGCGATGGGCTGGATCAGCTCCACCGTCAGGTCGGTGGTGTCGCCGGGCATGACCATCTCGGTGCCGTCCGGCAGCGTGATGACGCCGGTGACGTCGGTGGTGCGGAAGTAGAACTGCGGACGGT
>WOYR01000277.1 GCA_011620705.1 Microbacteriaceae bacterium
GCAGTTCGGCGACGCGCACGTACTCCTCGTACGGCGTGATGGTGAACAGGGTGTGCACGACCTCGCCGAGCTGCTGCCGCGCGGCCGCGACCACGTGATCGTCGGTGTGCCCGATCGTGGTGACGCCGATGCCCGCGCCGAGGTCGAGGAAGGCGTTGTCGTCGACATCCACCAGGATCGCGCCGTGCGCCCGGGCGATGAACACCGGCAGGGCGCTCGAGACGCCGGCGCTCACGGCGGCGGCGCGGCGGGCCTGCAGCTGAACCGATCTCGGGCCGGGGACGGCCGTGATGACGCGGCGCACGGTGGGGACGCCGGTGGGGACGCCGGTGGGCGCGGCGGCTAGCGTGGTATCGGGCAGGACGTCGGTCATACCGGGGAGTCTAGCCGCGGGTTCGTGCCGGTGCGATGTGCGGAATCGCGCGTGAAACGTGATCAGATGAAGGGATTCCGATGAACGCAGAGCATAACTTCGCGGTTTCCGTCGAATGGCAGGGCAATCGCGGAACGGGCACTTCCGGCTACCGGGACTTCTCGCGGGCCAACGAGGCGCGCGTCGATGGCAAGCACGCGATCCAGGGCTCGGCCGCGAAGACCTTCCACGGCGACGCCGAGCGCTGGAATCCCGAGGAGCAGCTCATCGCGGCCATCGCCCAATGCCAGCTGCTGAGCTACCTGCACGTCGCGACCAGGGCCGGCATCATCGTCGAGTCATACACGGATGCCGCGACCGGGACCCTGCACGTCAACGCCGACGGCAGCGGGGCTCTTGTCGAGGTCGTGCTGCGCCCCGTCGTCACGATCTCCGCCGGCGATCCGCTCGTCGCCGAGCAGCTCCACGACGAGGCGAACCGGCTCTGCTTCATCGCGAACTCGGTGAACTTCCCGGTGCGCCACGATCCGACGATCCTCGTGCTCGACGACGAGCTCAGCTGACGCTCGCGCCCCGTCGCGAAGGCGCCGCTCGTCGCGACGGGGGGCGCTCCGGGATCGCGACCGAGGTCTACAGCGCCGCCAGCGCCTCCTCCAGCACCCCGGCCGCGTCGTCGATCAGAGCCTCGCTGATCACGACGCTCGGCATGATCCGCAGCACCGAGTCCCATGAGCCGGCGTCCAGCGCGATCACGCCGTTCGACGTCGCATGCCTCAGCACGGCGGTCAAGGCCTCGGGGTATGGGTCCCTGGTTCCCGGATGCACCAGCTCGACGCCGAACATGGCGCCCTTGCCGCGCACCTCTCCAACCACCGGGAAGCGGTCGGCCCAGTCGCCGATCCGCTTGCGCAGCGCCCCCTCGACCCTCTGCGCCTCGGCGAGCAGTCCTTCGCGCTCGATCAGCTCGAACACCGCGATGGCGGCCGCCGTGGAGACCGGGTTGCCGCCGAAGGTGCCGCCGATGCCGCCCGGCTGCACGGCATCCATGATCTCCGCCCTGCCGGTGACGGCGGCGAGCGGCAGCCCGCCCGCGATGCCCTTGGCGCTGGTGATGAGGTCGGGCACGACGCCGTGGTGCTCGATCGAGAACCAGCTGCCGGTGCGGCCGATGCCCGCCTGGATCTCGTCCGCCACGAAGACGATCCCGTTGTCTTCGCAGAACCTCTTGATCGCCGCGAAGTAGCCGGGCGCCGGGATGATGATGCCCCCGTCGCCCAGGACCGGCTCGGCGAAGAACGCGGCGACCTCGCTCGCGCCGATGTGGGTGACGATGTAGTCGATCGTCCTGGCGGCCGCCTCCTCGCCGCTGAGCCCGTCGCGGAAGGGATAGCTGACCGGCACCGAGTACAGCTCGCCGGGGAACGGCCCCATGCCGGCGCGCTCCGGCCACGGCCGGTAGGTCATCGCCATGGTGAGATTGGTGCGGCCGTGGAAGGCGTGGTCGAGGCTCACGATCGCACGGCGCCCGGTGTACCTGCGGGCGATCTTGACGGCGTTCTCGACCGCCTCGGCACCCGAGTTGACCAGGATCGAGTGCTTCTCGAAGTCGCCGGGGGTCAGCTCCGCGAGCTTCTCCGCGACCCGCACGTAGTTCTCGTACGGGGTGACGGTGAACAGGGTGTGGGTGAGCTTGGCGACCTGCGCGCTGACGGCGGCGGCGATGTCCGGATGCGCGTGGCCGACGGTGGTCACGCCGATCCCGCTGCCCAGATCGATCAGCTGGTTGCCGTCGACGTCGACCAGGATGGCGCCCGCGCCGTGGTCCATGTAGATGTCGGCAAGGGTGCCCGCTCCGCGTGAGACGGCCTTCACGCGGCGCTCCTGGAGGGCGAGCGACTTCGGTCCTGGCAGCCCGGTCACGAGCTTGCGCTGCTGCGGCACGCTGAAGGTCATGCCGCCAGCCTATGCGCGCGGCGCGCAGCTCCCGGGGAGGAATGGTGGGGGAGGATGAATGCCGTGCCTTCCGCTTCCCTCCGCATCCGCGTCGCCGCTGTCTCCGCATCCACCGCCATCGCGCTCGCTGTCGTCCTGGCCGGATGCAGCGGCTCCAGCCCGGAAGCGGCTTCGCCCTCTGCGACCCCGAGTGCGATCCCGACCGTGAGCGCGGCATGCGTGAGCAGCGGCTCCGCCTCGGACTCGGTGCGGGTGAGCGGCGACTTCGGCGCCACCCCGAACGTCTCGATGGATGCGCCTCTGACGGTCTCGAAGACACAGCGCACCGTCGTCATCCCGGGCACAGGCGACAAGGCGAAGCCGGGCAGCATCGCCAACGTGAGCTTCACGCTCTACAACGGCACGACCGGCAAGACCGTGACATCCACCGGATACGGCACAGGACGCACCAGCCCGATCACCGTGGATGCCGGCCAGGTCATCACGGGCCTCGCCAAGACCCTCAACTGCGCGCAGGCGGGGGAGCGGGTCGTGGGCGTGATCCCGGCCTCTGAGGCCTTCGGCAGCGCCGGATCCTCGCAACTCGGGATCAGCGCGAACCAGGTGATCGTGATCGTCGCGGACGTCGTGAGCCTGAGCCCCACCAAGGCGAGCGGTGATGTGGTGGCACCGCCGGCCGGGCTTCCGACCGTCACGAGGGCGGGTGACGGCAAGCCGACCCTGACGGTCCCCTCCGGCTACACGCCGCCCGCCACCACCCAGATCGTCACCCTGATCAAGGGGAAGGGCGCAGTCGTCGGCCCGACCGACTCCGTGGTGATCCAGTACCAGGGCACCGATCTGGCCACCGGCAAGATCTTCGATCAGACCTGGGGCGCGAGCCCGTACTCGGGGGCTGTCAACGGATTCGTCCCCGGCTTCACCAACGCGATCGTCGGGCAGACCGTCGGTTCGCAGGTGCTCGCGATCATCGCCCCGGCCGACGGCTACGGTCCGCAGGGCGGCAACTCCAGCGCCGGGATCGGCAAGACCGACACGCTGGTCTTCGTGATCGACATCCTGGTGGCGGAGGCTGCGCCCGCCGGCTGATCCGTGCGGCTGATCCGTGCGGCTGATACCCGCAGGCTGATCCCCGCGGGCCGCTCCCGGCCCGGATCGCTAGCCTTGCAGCATGCGGCGCGTCATCGTCCTCGGCTCCACCGGCTCGATCGGGGTGCAGGCGCTCGAGGTGATCGCCGCGAACCCCGATCGTTTCGAGCTGGTCGGGCTGGCAGCGGGCCGCAACCGCGAGAAGCTCGCCGCGCAGGCGCGCGCGACCGGCGTGAGCGCCACCGCGCTCGGTGTCGAGGAGGCCGTGGCTCTCGTACGAGGCGTTGAGGCTGATGTCGTGCTCAACGGCATCACCGGATCCGTCGGCCTCGCTCCCACTCTGGCCGTGCTCGAGACAGGAGCAACTCTCGCCCTGGCCAACAAGGAGTCCCTCATCGTCGGCGGCGAGCTGGTGACGTCGGCGGCGCGGCCCGGGCAGATCGTCCCCGTCGACTCGGAGCACTCGGCCATCGCTCAGGCCATGCGTTCGGGCGAGCGCAGCGAGGTGCGCCGGCTCGTGCTCACGGCATCCGGTGGCCCGTTCCGCGGCCGCACCCGCGATCAGCTGGCCGGGGTCACGCCAGAAGAGGCGCTCGCGCATCCGACCTGGGACATGGGCCCCGTGGTCACCACCAACTCGGCGACCCTGGTCAACAAGGGGCTCGAGATCATCGAGGCGCACCACCTCTTCGACATCCCGTACGACCGCATCGAGGCGGTCGTGCACCCGCAGTCGATCGTGCACTCGATGGTGGAGTTCGCCGACGGCTCGACCATCGCTCAGGCCTCGCCGCCCGATATGCGGCTCCCGATCTCGCTCGGGCTGGACTGGCCGCACCGAGTGCCGGGCGCCGGAGCGCCGCTCGACTGGACGCACGCGCAGAGCTGGAGCTTCGAACCCCTCGACGAGGATGCGTTCCCGGCCGTGGCGCTGGCCAAGAGGGCCGGGGTGGCCGGCGGCACGTACCCGGCGGTGTTCAACGCGGCCAACGAGCAGGCCGTGCAGGCCTTCCACGCCCGGCGGATCCCGTTCCTGAGCATCCTGGCCGTGGTGGAGCGGGTCGTCGAGCAGCACGAGCAGCATCCTCTGACACTGGAGGGCGTGCTCGAGGCCGAGCGCTGGGCGCGGGATGCCGCCGACCGGCTGCTGGCCGGCTCCCTCGCCGAATGACCCCGAGCGGATGACCCCGAGCGGAGGAAGCCGCGCCGGGTTCGGCGCCGACAACCGCACCGGCGACGGCGTGGCATCCTCCGCAAGGGCAAGGTGTGCCGACACACGGGCGGCGCCCCCCGTTCGCGGTCGGGGTGTTCCAAGACTTCCTGACGTAGCCTGTGGCCGTGGAAACCGTCCTGCTGTACATCCTCGGCGTGGTGATCATCGTCGTCGGGATCGCGCTCTCGATCGGTCTTCACGAGATCGGCCACCTCATCCCGGCCAAGAAGTTCGGGGTCAAGGTCGGGCAGTGGATGGTCGGCTTCGGTCCGACGCTGTGGTCGCGCAAGTTCGGCGAGACCGAGTACGGCGTCAAGGCCATTCCGCTCGGCGGCTACATCTCGATGGCCGGCATGTTCCCGCCCGGAAAGGTGAAGAAGGGCGCGATCTCGCGCGCCGGCCATCTGCGTGACGAGCTGGAACTGGACTTCGTCGAGGGCGACATGCACGATGTGGCCGAGGACGCGGCGCTGGAGCGCACCGTCAGCGCGCCGGCCCGCCCCCAGGCGAAGATGGACTCGACCGGCTTCTTCAACGTGCTCGTGCAGGACGCCCGCGAGGACTCCGCGAAGTCCATCGCCCCCGGCGACGAGGACCGCGTGTTCTACAAGCTCGCGTTCTGGAAGCGGATCATCATCATGCTCGGCGGCCCGGCCGTGAACCTGATCCTGGCTGTCATCTTCTACGGCATCGTGATCTGCCTGGTGGGCACCCCCGGCTTCTCGACGACCATCAGCGAGGTCAGCCAGTGCATGGTGCAGACCACGAGTGCGAGCGCAGCGGACAAGAGTTGCGCCGCCAGCGATCCGGCGACGCCCGCGGCGGCGGGCGGTCTGCGAGCGGGCGACACCGTGCTCAGCATCGACGGGACCGCGATCTCGAGCTACGAACAGGAGACGCGGATCATCCGCGACAACGCCGGGAGGACGCTGACCTTCGTGGTGGATCGCGACGGTGCGCGGACGACCCTGTCGGTCACCCCGGTCAAGAACACCACACGGGATGCCTCGGGCAACACCGTCGACGCGGGCTTCATCGGCATCCTGACCCAGGAGCATCTGGCGACCCAGCCGGTCACCGCGGTCCTGCCGGCCGTTGGAGCGAACGTCGCCCACGTCGCGACCATCATCGTCGACCTGCCGCACCGCCTGGTGCAGGTGGGGCAGGCCGCGTTCGGCGGGCGGGAACGCGACCCGAACGGCCCGATCAGCGTGGTCGGCGTCGGCCGTGTCGCCGGCGCCATCGCGAGCTCGCCGGCACCCGTCGCGGAGCGGGTGAGCTCGATGCTCTCCATCCTCGGCTCGCTCAACGTGGCGCTGTTCGTCTTCAACCTCATCCCGCTGCTGCCGCTGGACGGCGGTCATGTGGTCGGCGCTCTATGGGAGGCGATCCGGCGGCGGTTCGCGAAGTGGTTCAAGCGGCCGGATCCCGGCCCGGTCGACATGGCCAAGTTGATCCCGTTGACGCTCGCGGTCTCCGGCGTGCTGGGCCTCATGTCGGTGCTGCTGATCTACGCGGACATCGTCAACCCGGTGATCTCCTGATCAGGGAAGCGTCTCCAACCGGCGCCTCCTGATGGCCCCGCGTACGCTGGAGGGGTGCCTGCTCTGAATATCGGGATGCCACGCGCCAATCCGGACCTGGCCCCGCCTGAGACCCTCTCCCCGCGCCGCATGTCCCGCCAGATCAAGGTCGGCAAGGTGCTGGTCGGCGGGGA
>WOYR01000013.1:0-2749 GCA_011620705.1 Microbacteriaceae bacterium
GTCTACAACCACACCGCCGAGGAGGGCCGGGAAGGGCCGACCAGCTCGCTGCGCGGTATCGATGACGCCCACTACTACCGCCACCTGCCCGACGGCTCCTACCTCGATACCACCGGATGCGGCAACACCGTCGACTACTCGACTCCCGCGGCGCAGCGGCTCGTGCTCGACTCGCTGCGGTACTGGGCGAACGAGGTGCAGGTGGACGGCTTCCGCTTCGACCTGGCCGCCACTCTGGGGCGCGACGCCGATGCCGTCTTCGACCCCCGCCATCCGCTGATCACCGCGATCGTCGCCGACCTGGAGCTCGCAGGAGTCAAGATGATCGCAGAGCCCTGGGATGTCGGCGCAGGCGGCTGGCAGGTCGGCAGCTTCCCCGACGGGTGGTCGGAGTGGAACGACGGCTACCGTGACCGGATGCGCAACTTCTGGCTTCGCGACATCGCCGCGGCGCGCCACCAGGGCGGCATCCCCTCCGAGGGGATCGGCTCGCTGGCCCGTCGCCTCGCCGGCTCGAACCATGTGTTCTCGGTGGATCGCGGCCCGCTCGCCAGCATCAACTTCATCACCGCGCACGACGGCTTCACGGCTGCGGACCTGGTGGCGTACGACGACAAGCACAACATCGGCAACGGCGAGAACAACCGGGACGGCACCAACGACAACAAGTCGTACAACCACGGCGTCGAGGGTGAGACCGAGGACCCGGTCGTGCTCGCAACCCGGCGCAAAGCCGTGCGCAACCTGCTCGGGACGCTGCTGCTGAGTGCCGGCATCCCGATGCTGACCGCCGGCGACGAGTTCGGCCGGACGCAGCGCGGCAACAACAACGCGTACTGCCACGATGACGAACTCACCTGGTTGTCCTGGGAGCGCGAGCCGTGGCAGGATGGTCTGCTCGCGGTCGTCCGGCAGCTGACCCGGCTGCGGCGCGAGAATCCCGCACTGCGGCCGGTGCGATACGGCCGGTTCGGCGAGACCACGCCGAGCGCCAGCCAGATGGACTGGTACAACAAGCAGGGTCTTTCGATGTCGCAGGAGGATTGGGACTCCCCGGCCGAGCGCACGCTGCAGTTCCTCGCGGCCTCGACCCCGGAGTTCGAGGAGTTGAACCGCATCCTGCTCGTGGTGCACGGACTGGAGACGACGGTGACGGTGACGCTGCCCGAGCATGAGGGCGTCAGCGGTTACACGCTGGTCTGGGATTCCTCGCACGACGAGCTCGAGGGCCTCGACACCGAGCACGTCCCGGGCGAGGAGCTCGAGGTGGGTCCCACGTCGATGCGCCTGTTCCGGGCGCACGGGTGAGCGGCACTCGGGCGACCGCGGCGCTCCACGCGGCCGGGATCGCCTTCACCGAGCACGCATACGCCCACGACCCGGCGGCGGCGAGCTTCGGGATCGAGGCGGCGCAGGCGCTCGGCGTCGAACCGGACCGCGTCTTCAAGACCCTGCTCGCCGAGGTCGACGGCCGGCTCGTGGTCGGCATCGTCCCGGTCAGCTGCAGGCTCGACCTCAAGGCGCTGGCGATCGCGGCCGGCGGCAAGAGGGCCGCGATGGCGGATGCCGCGCTCGCCGAGCGGCGCACCGGCTACGTGGTCGGCGGCATCAGCCCGATCGGGCAGAAGACCGCGCATCCGACCGTGATCGACGAGACCGTGCAGCTGTGGGACACCGTCTTCGTCAGCGGCGGGCGCCGCGGTCTCGACCTCGAACTCGCCCCGGCGGATCTGCTGCGGCTGACGGCGGCGACGATCGCGCCGATCGCCGCATAGCCCGGCTCTGCCGCTCGAGCAAGCCCCCGCAGGCTCGAGCCGGCTCCCGCGGCACGATCGTGCGGCCGCGCTCGGCGTCACCCGGGTCCGCGGTGATCACGCCGCGATCCTGGCACGCTCCAATTCCTCGGCGAGCAGCTCCTGGAAGCGCGCCGCCGGTGACGGCGCTCCGAACAGCGGCGAGCCGGGCTGGAAGGCCACCCCGTTGGCCAGCGGGCCGCCGTCGATCGCGTCGAACCCGATCCCCTCCAGGAAGGCGAGCACCTCGCCGACGGCCTCGCGATCGTCGCCCACCGCACCGAGCGCCACCCGATCGGGCGACCCCGGCGGACGGCGCTGCTCCTCGAGCTCGTGGTAGCCGATGTGGTTGAGGGTCTTCACGACCCGCGCGCCCGGGATGGAGCGCTGCACGAGCACGCTCGTCCCCTCCGGCGCGTCGTCGAACTCGGTGATCTCGCCGTCGATGGGCGTCCAGTAGTTCATGATGTCGAGCACGATGCGCCCGGAGAGCAGACTCGGGTCGAGGCGCTTGAACTTGTGAAGCGGCAGCGCGAGCACCACCAGTTCCGCACCCTCGACCGCCGCCGCGGCCGTCGTGGGGTGGGCGCCGGGCGCGAGCACCTCGATGATCAGCCCGATGCGATCGGCGGAGCCGGATGCCGCGATGTCGACCTGGTATCCGGCCTCCACCGCCACGCGTGCGAGCGAGGTGCCGGCCTTCCCGGCCCCCAGAATCGCGATCTTCGTCATGCCCTCACCCTCGTCACCCCTGACCTTCGTTGACGTATCAACGAAATCACGCATCGCGGCATTCCGTCGCATCGAGATGCGAAATCCGAGATGCGAAATCAAGGAAATGCGGCACGATTGCGCGCCGGAAGCGCAGTTCGGGACCGATCGGCCGGGATATTCCTTGATTTCGCAGCTGCGAGCGGCCGTGTGGCAGCTGCGAGCGGCCGTGTGGCAGCTGCGAG
>WOYR01000013.1:2849-6340 GCA_011620705.1 Microbacteriaceae bacterium
GCAGCTGCGAGCGGCCGTGTGGCAGCTGCGAGCGGCCGTGTGGCAGCTGCGAGGGGCGGTTCGGCAGCTGCGACGGGCCGGGTGCGCGAGCGCGCGGGGCGGCTACGCGAGGGCGATGAGCCCGAGTTCCGCCTCCGAGGCGAGCAGCGGATGCGTCGGCACGACGCGCACGGTGTAGCCGAAGCTGCCCGAGCGGTCGAGCGGCACGGTGCCCGCGTAGTTCGCCAGCCCCGCGGCATCCACGCTGTCCAGTTCGAGCGTCAGGGTCTGGACGTCGACCAGCTGGTCTCCATCGCGTGCCCTGCCGTGCACCAGCTCCACCGCGACGTCGTCGGGGCTGAGCGAGCCGAGCTGCACGAAGGCGCGCACCTGCAGCTGCTCGCCGACCTGCGGCGAGGCATCGACTCCCCCGGACTCGACATGGGTGACATGAACATTCGGCCACGCCGCGACGACCTTCGCCTTCCAGGCCGCGAGCTCGCGTGCGGGCTGGTACGACTTGGCGCTGATCGCCCGGTCGGACGCCGCAGCAGGCAGGTACAGCCTCTCGACGTACTCGCGCACCATGCGCCCCGCCGAGAGTTCGGGCGAGAGGGTGGCGAGGGTGTGCCGGATGCTCGCGACCCAGCGGGCGGGCACGCCATCAGCCCCGCGGTCGTAGAAGCGCGGCGCGATCTGATGCTCGATCAGGTCGTAGAGGGATGCCGCCTCCAGCGCGTCGCGCTCCGACGCGTCGCCCGCGCTGTCAGCCGAGGGGATGGCCCAGCCGTTCTCCTCGTCGTAGTACTCGTTCCACCAGCCGTCGAGGATCGACAGGTTGAGCGAGCCATTGAGGGCGGCCTTCATACCGGAGGTCCCGCACGCCTCGAGCGGGCGGAGCGGGTTGTTGAGCCAGATGTCGGTTCCGGGGTAGAGGAGCTGCGCCATCCCGATGTCGTAATCGGGCAGGAAGTGGATGCGCTCGCGCACATCCACCCCCTGCGAGAACTCGATGAGCTGCTGGATCAGCTTCTTGCCCTCGTCATCGGCCGGATGCGACTTCCCGGCGATCACGATCTGGACCGGACGGGTCGGATGCGTCAGCAGCGCCCGCAGGCGCTCCGGGTCGTGAAGCATCAGGGTCAGCCGCTTGTAGGTGGGCACCCGGCGGGCGAAGCCGATGGTCAGGATCTCCGGATCGAGCAGGCTGCCGAACCAGCTCGGATCGCCGACCCCCGGGTTCTCCTCGGCCCACGCCGCGGAGGTGCGCTTGCGCGCATCGAGCACGAGCTGCGCCCGCAACCGACCGCGCAAGGCCCAGAGTTCCGCGTCGCTGACCCCGCCCCGCCCGTCGCGGCCGGCCGCCCAGTCCGCCAGCGTGGTATCGGCGGTGCCGAGGAACGACTCGGCCAGTTCGGCGAGTTGCGGATCGGTCCAGGTGGGGGCGTGCACGCCGTTCGTGATCGAGGTGATGGGCACGTCGTCCGCATCGAAGCCGGGCCAGAGCGCGCCGAACATACGGCGGCTGACGTCGCCGTGCAGCTTCGAGACGCCATTGGCGCGCTGGGCGAGGCGCAAGCCCATCACCGCCATGTTGAAGGTGTCGGCGGCGCCGCCCGTTGCGCCATTCATGCCTGCCGGTTCGGCGCCGAGCGCCAGCACGTCCTTCACCTCGACACCGGGCAGCAGCCCGGTCGAGAAGTAGCGGGCGACCAGCGGAGCCTCGAAACGGTCGATGCCCGCGGGCACCGGGGTGTGGGTCGTGAACACGGTGCCGGCGCGGACCGCGGTGAGCGCCTCGGCGAAGGTGAGGCCGTTGCCGATCAGGTCGCTGACCCGCTCCAACCCGAGGAAGCCGGCGTGGCCCTCGTTGGTGTGGAAGACCTGGGGGGCAGGGAGCCCCGCGAGCGCCGTGTAGCTCTTCACGGCCCGAGCGCCGCCGATGCCGAGCAGCAGTTCCTGCAGCAGACGGTGCTCGCCGCCCCCGCCGTACAGCCGGTCGGTGACGCCGCGCTACTGCTCCTCGTTCTCCTGCACATCGGTGTCCAGCAGCAGCAGGGTGACCCTGCCGACCGCGAGCTGCCAGATCCGCGCATGCAGGGCCTTGCCGTCCGGCAGTGCGAGCACGACCTCCGCGGCGGAGCCGTCGGGGTTGCGCAGCACGCGCATCGGCAGCCCGTCCGGATCGAGCACCGGATAGCTCTCCTCCTGCCAGCCGTCGCGCGAGATCGTCTGCCGGAAGTAGCCGGCGCGGTAGAACAGCCCGACTCCGATGATCGGCACGCCGAGATCGGACGCGCTCTTCAGGTGGTCGCCGGCCAGGATGCCCAGGCCGCCGGAGTACTGCGGCAGCGCCGCTGCGATTCCGAACTCCGGCGAGAAGTATGCGATGGTTCCTGGCGTGGCTCTCCCGTCGACTTCCGACAGCGACTGGTACCAGCGCGGCTCGCTCAGGTAGGAGCGCAGATCGTCTCGCAGCGCGTTCGCCCGCCAAACGAATCCCTCGTCGGCCGCCAGCTCGGCCAGCCGGGACGGGGCGATCTCGCCGAGGAGCCCGATCGGATCCTTGCCCTGCTCGTCCCAGGTCTCCGGCGCGATGTCGCGGAACAGATCGAGGGTGGGTCGGTGCCACGACCACCGGAGATTCGCGGCGAGTTCGTCGAGCGCGGCGAGCCGCTCCGGAAGCACGGTGCGGACGGTGAACCGTCGGATGGCCTTCACCCGACCACCCTAGGCGAGCCGGATGGCGACGGAGTAACGGCCGGGGGCGGCCCACCCGCCCCCGGCCATGATGCTCGCAGACCCGTCAGTGCGGGTCGGCGACGAACAGTCCGCGGAACGCGTCGTCCGTCTCGGCGGTGCCGCCGAGCTGCTCGTGGTTCTGGAGCTCGAGCTCGGCAGCGGCCGCCGTCGCGCGCGCCTTGCGGCGACGGTCGACGATGGTCGATGCACCCATGTAGCCGGCGTAGAGGAAGAGCCCCCCGACGATGATCGGCACGATCAGGCTGCGCGCGTCGCCGTTGATCACGTTGTTCACCCAGCCGAGATACGGGATGGCGTACCAGACGACGCCGCGCACCTGCACCGGCTGCACCGGCTTGGCGTCCGGAAGCGAGTTGGCGTCGCCCTTGGTGATGAAGCTCTCGGTGCCGCTCGCGGTGGTCGGCTCGATGATCTGGATCACGCGGTGCGTGACCACAGCGGGCTGATTCGACGCGATCTGGTAGGTGACCACGTCGCCGATCCGGATCTGCTGCACGTCGATCGGCTTGACGATGACCAGCGTGCCCGCCGGGTAGTTCGGGCTCATCGAACTGGTCAGAACCGTGTACGGCGTGGACTTGGTCAGCATGGGCAGCGCGATCACCAGCACGGCGATCAGCGCGACCAGGGCGAGGAGTCCGAAGCTCACGCCGACGCCGACGTAGTGGAGCACGCCCTTCTTCTTGTCGGCGACCCGGGCTCCCGCCGGTCGGACGGTGGTGGTGAGAGGGCGGTTCGCGATGGAGGTC
>WOYR01000157.1 GCA_011620705.1 Microbacteriaceae bacterium
CCATCTGGCTCCACCCCACCGCTGAGGGATATCGGTCACCGCGCCAGCTGGGCGCAGCGAGCAGCATGACCGTGATCGCCGTCGACGACGCCGATGCCCACCACGCCCATTCGACAGAGCACGGCGCTGAGATCATCGAAGCGCCGGTCAGCCAGCCCTATGGTGTCCGCGAGTACGGCGCCCGCGACCTCGAAGGCCACCTGTGGTACTTCCACAGCCCCCTGGACTGACACGACGGCCGCCGACGCTGCACGCCGGCCGGCTCGACGAACCCGGTAGCCGCACCACCGCAGCCGAGCACCCCGAGATCGCCCTGACCCACGCCGTGCGTCTCATGCAATAGTTGCTCGTGAATCCGTTCACGGTCGTCCCCAGCCCATCGAGGCTGTCACAGACCGGAGGAGTTGATGGCCGGCACCGATCCTGAACTGCTCGACGCCCGCATCCGCGCGGCCGAGGCGGCGCTGGCGGCGCACTACGGCAGGACCGCCTTCGAGCACCGGCTCCGGACGGCTGAGGGACTGGATGTCCGCGTCGTCGAGTTCCCGGCGGCGGAGGCCGCGGCCGACCTCCCGCCGATCGTCCTGCTGCATGGGATCGCATCGGTGACCGCCGTGGCGATGCCGCTGGTCGGCGCGCTGCCCACCCGAAGGATCCTGGCGGTGGACTGGCCGGGCCACGGCCTGTCCGGCCCCTCGGTGCTGGCGCCGCACAGCGATCTGCGCGCCCATGCGCTGTCCGTGCTCGACGCCGTGCTCGCCCGGTTCTCGATCGAGCGGGCGGACCTGGTGGGCCATTCGCTCGGCGGCCAGTTCTCGCTGTACTTCGCCCTGGCCCGGCCCGAGAAGGTGCACAGGCTGGTCCTCCTCGGGGCCCCGGGTGCGGGGTTCGTCGAGGTGCGGCCCGTCGTGGCGATGCGGGCGCTGGCGGTTCCGGGACTCGGCACCGCCATCCTCGGACTCTCCACATCGCAAGCCGCATATGCGCGCAACTCCGACCGCCTGCTCGGCAAGGGCGCACTGAATGGCTACCCCGGCGAGATCATCGAGATCGGCCACCTGGCATCCCAGCGCTCCGACTTCGCCCCCAGCGTTGCGAGCATGTTCCGCGCCCTCGTCACACCCTTCGGGGTCCGCCCCCGGGTCCCGGTCCCGCACCAGGAGCTCGCGAGGATCGCCACCCCGGTCCTGATGGTGTGGGGGGATGACGATGTGCTCCTCGACCCGGCGAAGGGCCGCCCCAGCTTCGATGCCATCCCCGGTGCGCGGCTCCTCGAGGTGAAGGGGGGAGGCGCGCCCTGGTTGGATGAGCCAGACCGCGTCGCAGGCGCCGTGTCCGCCTTCCTCGCTACCCGGTGAGCGCATCGACTGCTTCGCCTTCTTCGCCTGCACCATGGCACACGTCGGACGCTGAGCCGCGGTCGCGCCGCGGATCCGGCTCAGGTCCGGGTCAGCGATCCACCGGCTCGCACACGGGACACCGCGTCGACCGTCGCGGCCAGGATCAGCACGCCGCCGGTGACGAGGAGGTTGATGCCGCCGCCGAGGTTGAGCAGGCCGAGGCCGTTCGTGATGATCGCGATCACCACCGCGCCGATGGCGGCGTTCGCCAGGCGTCCGCGCCCGCCGAAGAGGCTGACGCCGCCGACCACTGCGGCCGCGACCCCGGTCAGCGCGGTGTCACGACCGAAGGCCGCGTCCACCGAGCCGACCTTCGACGCGCTGAACAGGCCGGAGACCACCGCGAGGGTCGAGCAGATCGCGAAGGCCGCCCACTTGATCCCGACGACCTTGATGCCGGCGCGGCGTGCGGCCTCGGCGTTGCCGCCGATCGCGTAGAGGTAGCGGCCGTACTTCGTGCGGTCGAGCATGAAGGTGCCCGCCCACAGGATGAACAGCGTGATCGGTACAACGATGGGCACGCCCGTGACGGCTCGGAAGCCGGTGCCGCGGTTCTGGTTGAGCAGGAACACGATGACCCCGCCGACGACGAGGATGGCGAGCAGCCTGATCCACAGCAGTGCGATCACGCGGTTCGGCACTCCGGCGCGGGTGCGGCGGCGGCGGTCGAGCATGGCGGTGCCGAACGAGATCAGCAGCATGACGGCGACCATGACCCAGCCGCCCCAGACGGGGAGATTGCTGTTCTGGATCGCCAGCACCGTGGGCTGCGTGATGCGGTACAGCCCGCCGCTGCCGATGATGAGCAGCTCCAACCCCTGGAAGCCGAGGAACAGGCCGAGGGTGACGACGAAGGATGGGATGCCCACCCTCGCCACGAAGAACCCGATGAACAGGCCGACCACGACCCCGGATGCGAGTGCGATGATCAGCGCGAGGATCCAGTTCATGTTGATGCCGCCCGGATCGGACAGCACGACGAACAGTCCCATCGCGACACCGGAGGTGGTGCCTGCCGAGAGGTCGATCTCACCCAGCAGGATGACGAATACCAGGCCCATGGCCAGCATGACTTGGGGAGCGGCCTGGGTCAGCAGGTTCGCGAAGTTGCGTTCGGTGAGGAAGTACCCGCTGAGCGCCGAGAACAGGATGCTCAGCACCACCAATCCGGCGATAGCGGGCAGCGCGCCCATCTCGCCGCCGCGCACCCGGCTGATGTAGGCGCGGGCCTGATCGATCAGACCGCCCTCCATGCCGCTGCCGATCAGGCCGGATGCGGGAAGGGCCGTGGTGTCCGTCGGGGTGGCGGGCTTCGTCTCGGTCTTCCTGCTGTCGCTCATGCAGCATCTCCGTACGTCTTGCTGCCGGTGATGTAGCCGACGACGTCGTCGCTCGTGGTGTCCTTCGTCTCGATGGAGGCGACCATGTGCCCCAGGTAGAGCACGTCGATGAAGTCGGCGACCTTGAAGACATCGACCAGGTTGTGGCTGATCATGATGACCGCGACGTTCTGCTCGGCGAGGCGCTTCACGAGGGAGAGCACCTGCTCCGTCTGGGCGACACCCAGGGCGGCGGTCGGCTCGTCGAGGATGACGACCTTGGCTTCCTTGAGCACCGAGCGCGCGATCGCCACGGTCTGGCGCTGCCCGCCCGAGAGCGAGGAGACGCGCTGACGCACCGACTCGACGGTGCGCACGGAGAGCGATTCGAGCGTCTCCGACGCCTGCCGCTCCATCTCGCCCTCGTCGAAGGTCCCGAGGCTGGTCTCCTCGCGGCCGAGGAACATGTTCTGCACGATGTCGAGGTTGTCGCACAGCGCGAGGTCCTGGTACACGACCTCGATGCCGAGAGCGGATGCCTCGCGCGGGCTGCCGACGTGAACGATCTCCCCGTTGAACTTGATGGTCCCCCCGTCGTATGGCTGGACGCCGGCCAAGCCCTTGATCAGGGTCGACTTGCCGGCGCCGTTGTCGCCGACAAGGGCCGTGACCTTGCCCGGGTATGCCTTCAGGCCCACGCCCTTGAGAACGCTGACCGGCCCGAAGCTCTTCGTGACGCCGCTCAGTTCGATGATGGGATCATCCATCGGTCATTCCTTTCATCCCGGAACGCCGACGTCCCGGGATCGACGCTTCACATGAAGGAGGGGCTCCGCACGCCGTCCGGAACCGGCTCGGACGCGGAGCCCCTCCTTCACGAGGTGGTGCTGATGTTACCGGGTGCGCTGACTACTTGACGCCGTACTGGGCACAGGCGGCAGCGACATTCCCGGTGCAGATGTCCGAGGCCTTGGCGTCACCGTTGGTGACGACGGTCTCGACCTGCGCCGGGCCGACCGACACCGGGGTCACGGCGACGAACGGCTTGCCGTACAGCGAGCTGTTGGCGGTGGGCTTCTCGCCCTTCAGCAGCTGGATGGCCAGATCGGACGCGGCCTTCGCCTCGAGGCTGACCTGCTTGTAGACCGTTCCGGCCTGCTTGCCGAGCAGCACGTTCTGCAGACCGGCGACCGATGCGTCCTGTCCGGAGACCGGGACCTTCAGGCCGTTCTTGTCCAGAATGGTGATGACGCCGGCGGCGTTGGTGTCATTGGCGACCCAGACCGCGTCGACCTTGCCGCCGAGCGACGTCAGGGCCTGCTCGAAGTTGGTCGCGGACTTGTCGCCGTCCCAGACACCGGTCGGCTCGACGGCCGGCTTGATGCCCGCCGCGCTCATGACCTTCACGGCGCCGTCGTGGAACAGCTTGGCGTTGCCGTCGGTCGGGTCGCCGCCCATGTAGACGACGATCGCGGTCGCCGCGTCCTTGCCCGCCGCCTTCAGGCCGTCGACGATCATCTGGCCCTCGAGTTCGCCGACCTTCTCATTGTCGAACGACACGTAGTAGTCGGCGAGCATCTTCGGGTTGGTCGCGCCGTCGGTGATCGGGCGGTCGTATGCGATGACCGGGATGCCCTGCTTCTGGGCCTTCTGGGTCACGGCGATGGACGCGCCGTTGTAGTCGTCGAGGATCATGACGCCGCAGCCCTTGGTGAGCTGCTGGTCGGCGATCGTCGCGTACTTGTTGGTGTCGCCCTGCGCGTTCTGGATGTCGGCGGTGAAGCCGGCATCCGTGAACGCCTTCTGCAGCGCGGGACGGTCCAGGCTCTCGTAACGAGGCGACGACGCCGAGTCAGGGAGGATGACACAGGCGCGGGTGGAGGCGGTGGAACCGCCGGTGCTGCCGGACGCGCAGCCTGCCAGCAGCAATGCTGACGCGGCAACGGCCACGGCGATCGAGATCGATGAAGAAGTCTTCACGTCACTCCCTTTCTGTGGTGATGAAGGAGGACACTCCTCCGTGTCCGCCCCTCGGCTATGAGAGGTGGCTACGGCAGTCTGACCCCATTCGGGGTGCCGGGCAACTCATTCGGCGGTAACAGTTCGGCAACAATGCGAAACGTTCACATGGCCATGATCCCGGGGAGAGCGCCGCGAGCACGCAGGCAGGATGACATGCATCCTTCCAACTCGGACGGATGCGCCCGGCTTCAAAGCTGGAGGCGCTTCGCATCCGGGCGCAATTCGCCCGCTCGCATCATCACGCGGGCTGCGGCACCCGCACCAGCTTCTTGTTGGCGAACTCGCTCATCCCGAACTTGCCGAGTTCGCGACCGACGCCTGAGCGCTTCACGCCGCCGAACGGCAGCTCCGCCGAACTTCCCGTGACCGCGTTGATCCACACCATCCCGGTCTCCAGTTCCCCTGCCAACTCGCGGGCGAGGCCGACGTTCTTCGAGAAGATGCTGCCGCCCAGGCCGAACGGCGAGGCATTGGCCAACTGGACCGCCGCCTGCGGCGAGGGCACACGGAACACCGTCGCAACGGGTCCGAACAACTCCTCGGAGTACGCACGCATCTCGGCGGTGACGCCGGTGAGCACCCCCGGCGCGTAGAACGCGCCGCCGCTGGCCGGTTGCGGAGCCGAGTGCAATTCAGCGCCCTTGTCGACCGCGTCCTTGACGAGCTCGCCGAGATCCTCGGCGGCCTGCACGGAGGACAGCGGCCCGACCAGGGTGGCGGGATCCGTGGGGTCGCCCGTGGGGATCTGCGTCATCGCCCCGATGAACTTCTGGGTGAACTCGTCGTACACGGAATCGACGACGATGAACCGCTTCGACGCGGTGCAGGCCTGCCCGGCGTTCAGCACCCGGCCCATCACGGCCGCCTGGACCGCTGCGTCGATGTCGGCGTCCTCGAGCACGATGAACGGATCGGATCCGCCGAGCTCGAGCACGTAGCGCTTCAGGTGGCGTCCGGCGACCTCGCCGACCGCCGAGCCCGCCTTCTCCGAGCCGGTGAGGGAGACGCCCTGCACGCGCGGGTCGGCGATGACCTCGGCGACCTGACGGCTGTCGATGAATGCGTTGATGTACGCGTCCTTCGGGATGCCCGCGTCGTGCAGCAGCTTCTCCATGGCGAGGGCCGATTGCGGGCAGTTGCGCGCATGCTTGAGGATGATGGTGTTGCCGAGGGCGAGGTTCGGGGCGGCGAACCTCGCCACCTGGTAATAGGGGAAGTTCCACGGCATGACGCCCAGCACGACGCCGATCGGCTCGGTGCGGACGACGGCCTCGCCGCCGCCGACGGCGTCGAGCACCTCGTCGGCGAGGAACTTCTCCGCGTTCTCGGCGTAGTACTGGAAGATCGACGCGACGAGCATCACCTCGCCCTGGGCCTGCACCAGCGGCTTGCCCATCTCGAGGGTGAGCAACTGCGCCAGTTCGTCGATGCGCTCGGTGCTCAGCTGCGCGGCGCG
>WOYR01000279.1 GCA_011620705.1 Microbacteriaceae bacterium
GGGCGGGATCGCCTGGTCGGCGGGTGAGATTCCACTGATCATCGTCGTCATCGCTCTCGTCACGCAGTGGTCGCGGCAGGATGCCCGACTCGCGAAGCGAACGGACCGGCACCTGGACTCCGGCATCGACGACAGCTTCGCCGCCTACAACGAGATGTTGACCAAGCTGGCCGCCCGACGGCCCGCAGAACCGCAAGGACCGCAATGACCCGGATCGATCCCATCACCGACGCACCGGCGCGCCCGGCCGTCCACATCGAGTTGGACATCGGCGGGATGACCTGCGCCGCCTGCGCCAACGCCGTCGAACGCCACCTCAACAAGCTCGACGGGGCGAATGCGAGCGTCAACCTCGCGACCGATCGCGCCTGGGTGTCCGGGCTCGGGCCCGACGATGCCGACCGCGCCATCGCGGCCGTGCAGCGGGCCGGCTACTCGGCCGTCGTCCACGAGCCGGGCGACGACGCCTGGACCGAGCGCGCCGCGCAGGTCCGGCTCAGCACGCTGCGACGACGGCTGACGGTGTCTGCGCTGCTGGCCATTCCGCTGTGCGATCTGACCATCCTGCTCGCTCTCGTGCCGGGATGGCGCTTTCCGGGGTGGCAGTTGTTGTGCATCCTGATCGCGATCCCGATCGTCTTCTGGGCGGCATGGCCGTTCCACCGGGCGACGCTCCGAGGGCTGCGCCACGGCTCGCTCAGCATGGACACCCTGGTGTCCCTCGGTGCGATCGTGTCCTTCGGCTGGGCGCTGTACACGATCGTGTTCGCGCCGTCGGATTCCCCCGGGTACTGGCTCGGATTCGGGCGCACCCCGGCCGGCGCCGACGCCATCTACCTCGACGTCGCCGCGGGAATGGTCACCTTCCAGCTCGCCGGCCGTTACTTCGAGACCCGGTCGCGGCGGCGCGCAGGCGACGTGCTGCAGGCGCTCGGGGACCTCGGGGTGAAGAACGTGCGCCGTCTGACCGCGGCCGGGGAGGTCGTGATCCCCGCCGAGGAGCTGCGAGTCGGCGACATCTTCGTCGTCCTGCCGGGAGAGCGGATCGTCGCCGACGGCGTCGTGGCGGCCGGCGTCTCCAGCATCGACACCAGCGCGATGACGGGGGAGTCCCTTCCGGGGGAGGTCGTTGTCGGCGCCGAGGTGCTCGGCGGAACGACCAACCTCTCCGGCCGGCTGGAGATCACCGCTCGCGCGGTCGGGGCCCGTACCCGGCTCGCGCAGATGGCGGCGATCGCCGACGAGGCGCAGCGCCGCAAGGCTCGTGTGCAGAAGCTGGTCGACCGCGTCACCTCGGTGTTCGTCCCGATCGTGATCGGGCTGGCCGTGCTCGTGCTGATCGTGTGGCTGCTGGTCGGGGCCCCGCCGTCGCAGGCGCTGGCGAACTCGATCGCGGTGCTGATCATCGCGTGCCCGTGCGCGCTGGGCCTCGCGACGCCGACCGCCCTCATGGTCGGCGTCGGACGCGGCGGCCAGCTCGGCATCCTCATCAAGGGCCAGGACGCCCTCGAGGCGAGCGGCCGGATCGACACGGTCGTCTTCGACAAGACCGGCACCATCACGACCGGACGGATGCGCGTCGTCGCGATCGAGTCCTCGGTGGATGACGTGGCCGAGGACGAGGTGCTGCGGCTTGCGGCCGCGGTCGAGGCGGGCTCGTCGCACCCGATCGCCGTCGCGGTCGTCGAGCGCGCCGCCGCGACTCTTGGCCGCCCGGATGCCGCCAGCCGTCATCGCACGCTGCCGGGTCTCGGCGCCTCCGCGGAGGTCGACGGCGCGGCCGTGCTCGTCGGCCACGCCGCGGCTCTGCGCGAGGAGGGCGTCACGGGAGTCCCGGAGCACGACGACGAGGCCGCCGGCGAGACGGTGGTCCGTGTCGCGGTCGACGGCCGCGCGATCGGTCGGATCGTCCTGGCCGACGAGGTGCGCCCCTCTGCCGCCGCAGCGGTCGCCGCGCTGCACGAGATGGGGCTGCGCACGGTTCTGCTCACCGGCGATGGGGAGGGTCCGGCCCGGCGTGCGGCGGAGCTCGCCGGGATCACCGAGCTCCGCTCCCGCGTGCTGCCAGACGGGAAGGCGCGCTTCATCGTTGAACTGCACTCGAACGGCGCGCGGGTCGCGATGGTCGGCGACGGCATCAACGACGCCCCCGCGCTGGCCAGCGCCGACCTGGGGCTCGCGATGGTGCTCGGCACCGACATCGCGATGAAGGCGGCCGACATCATCCTGGTCCGCGACGATCTGCGGACCGTCGTCGACGCGATCCGGCTGTCCCGGCGCACACTGGGCACGATCCGCCTCAACCTCGTGTGGGCGTTCGGCTACAACGTTGCGGCCATCCCGATCGCCGCGATCGGACTGCTCAATCCGCTCATCGCGGCCGCAGCCATGGCGTTGTCGTCGGTGCTGGTGGTGTCGAACTCGCTGCGGCTGCGCAACTTCCAGCCGCGCCGGTGATCACCTGCTGACCCGGGCGGGGTTTCAGGCGGACGCGCGGCGCGCGACGGCGGCCCGCCGGGTCGCGGCGCGCCCGGCGACTCGCTCGGCCCGGCGCAGGAGGCGCAGCGCCCTCAATGCGACGGATTCCTCGGATTCCTCCGAGGTCAGCGCCGTGAGCGCCTGGAGGGCGTCGGCGGTCGCCTCGATGCCGCAGCGCCGGGCGGCGTTATCGTCGGCAGCCAGTTCGACGAGCAGGTGCACGTTCTGCTCGAACGACCGGGCGCCGAGCAGCACCGGGAAGCACGCCAGATTCAGCTGAGCCAGACGCACGATGCGGTCGTGGCCCTTCCTGAGATGCGCGGTCTCGTGCTCGAGGACCGCGCGCAGCTGAGCCGGCTTGAGCGCGTCGTCCAGCCGGCGGCTGACGATGATCTGCCGGCCGCAACCGCGGGTGGATACCGCCGCTGCTGCATCCGACTCGATGAAGCTGACATCGACGCCGCGCAGCGACTCGCGGCGGTAGGTCGACGAGGCGGAGAGCAGGAGGACCTGCAGCGCGGTACGGCGCTCGGCCGCCGAGATCGGCTCGTAGCGCGCCAGCGCGAGGGCGACCAGGCCGCCGACGGCGGCGAGGCCGACCCAGCCGAAGATGGTGATGGCGACGGGACCGAGCCACTCGCCGGTCTGGCGGGATGCCGACGACAGGATCTCGACCAGCGCGGAGGCGAGGCTGGCGACGAGGGCGATCGCTCCGAGGATGATGGCGGCCAGCCAGGCCCGCAGCGCGAGCCGAGGGCGGGCGATCCGCCATGAGCCGTGCGAGAGCAGCAGCGGCGCGAGCACGATGACCGCGATCGCGAGCAGCAGCGGCGCCAGCACTGCGAGGATCACGGCGAGGTCAGCGCTTTCCGGAGCGCCTCCACGTCTGCCGGATCGAGCTGCCCGGCGAAGTGCAGCAGCGCGGCCTCGCGATCCTGGGCGCGGCCGAGGATGCGGCCCATCGCGGACGCGGTCTCCTCCGATTCCCCGCGCGCGGCCGAGAACAGGGAACCTGCAGCGGACGCGGTCCGCGTCACGAGCCCCTTCTTCTCGAGGCGATCGAGCACGGTCAGCACAGTGGTGAGCGCGGGCCGCTGATCCTCGGAGAAGCTTTCGCGCACAGCGCGGCTGGTGAGCGGGCCCTGTGCTGCCCAGAGGCGTTGAAGAACCATGCTCTCCAGTGCGCCGGGAACCCGCCGACCCGCCATCTCAGCCCTCCCGGACGTCGTTCGACGATCCCGCCGCGACCTCGTCTGCTCTACACAGAGTAGAGCATAGGCGGCCTCTGAGCCCCGTGTCGGATTCGAACCGACGACCCCCGCTTTACAAGAGCGGTGCTCTGGCCAACTGAGCTAACAGGGCGGGCCCCGGAATACCGGGCTCTCAGACTACTTCGCCATTCCCAGCTTTCCGGCCGCGTACCCCCGGCGGCATGCCCGAGCCAGTTCTGCACAGTCTTGATATCGACGCCGTTCTGAGTCCAGATCGTCGCCGCCGTGTGGCGGAGATCGTGCACGCGACGGTCTCGGCCGTGGCGCGGCCAGGTGGCATCTCTACGCCAGGTTGGGCAGGTCGAGCTCGACATGCGTGCCCTTCAGCAGTCCCCGCCGATGTCAACATCGCCTGTCGGATGAAGGTCCCGGCGAAGGATGGCCCTGCGTGAAGTTCCCATGCAGGGCCGTCCCCTACTCGGTCGGAGTATTCGGGGGAGGCCAGGTGACTTCGATCGATGTGGTCGGGGGGAGTTCGATGGCGTCTGGTCGGATGTCGCTGTCCATGTTCAGCCTTCGCATTGGCCGCTGCCGGCTCCGCCGACGGGGTGGGAGCCGGTGCCGCAGAGGCTTCCTCCGGTGGGTGCGGAGTCCACCACGGTGGTGGTCACAGCAGTCCAACCCATCGACTCGCCGGCGGGGACTCCCGGGAGGACGCCGTCGTGCAGCAGCACTTGTCGCTCCCCGATGAGCAGGCCAGAGGTGGGGTCGATGATGATCTCCTGGCGCACGCCGTTGCTCTCGTCGCGGCCGAACGCGATCCCGGTGCGGCCGTCGAGGGTTGCGGCGTGGTCGGTGATCTTCAACCCGGGGATACCTGCTGCGGCTTTGTACAGTGCGGCCCGCAGGTCTGCGGGGACCACTCCTGTGCGCAAGGTGTCGGCGATGAAGACGAGGGCTTCTCCGTCCGGGGACACGCCGTGTCCGGCGGTGACTCGGTAGATGTAGTTCAGGAGCTGCTGCGGGTCGCGTGGCAAGCTCTGGAAGCCCCATTCGGTGGGTTTTCCGTTGTACCAAGCACCCTTGGCCGCACGGATGATGTCCGGCGTCGAGGAACTGTTCGCCACGGCGGCGGCAGCGGCACGCTCGGAGGCGGGGCCGAAGGTCTGAGCCACTGTGGATGGGTCGCGCACCCACACCCAGTCGGCATTGTGATCGGCGGGCACATACATCTGACCGTCCTGTGTTGCGAGATAGGCGGCACCGTGGCCGGTGCCATCGTCGCCGTCCACCGAGTACACGGCCTGCGTGGAGACCTTCAGGTATTGGCCGGGACCCACCACGGGGTCGGACGTTTTGATGGTCGCCGCCGCCGCGTCGCTGAGGGCCGCAGCGGCGGCGGAGTCCGCGCCACCTCGCCAACCGGCCAGCCCGACGATGTTCGAGAGCACGAGGGCAGTCGCGACACCGGCGGCGACGATCGTGGCGCCGCTGATCCACCCAGCTCGCTTCAGGCCACGGTGACGTGTGCGGGTCGGACGGGATCCGATGTGTTCGACCAGGGCACGCCGACCGCGGTCCACCACCTCGGGCGACGGGTCGGCAGCATCCTTACGCACCGTGCGGAGCAATGTCAGCTCGTCCACGGTCCACCTCCTCTGCTGGTTGTGCACCAGCGGACTGGCGCAGCACACGCCGCGCACGATTCAGACGTGACCGGACGGTCCCGACGGGAACGTCCAATGCGAGCGCGACGCCCTCGTAGTCGAGGTCGGCCCACGCATACAGCAGCAGCGCGTCACGGTCGCGGGCTGGCATCCGTCGAATCGCTGCCGCCAGCTCACCCACAGCGCGACTCGCATCCAGACGGTCGTCGCGATCCACGACCACCGTCTCCGGTGGTCCCGACGCCGCGACTGCGCGCAGGATGCGCGCCTCCGCACCGCGGTGCTTGCGGATCAGCACTGTCGCGATCCCCAGCAGCCACGGCAGCGCGCTCTCGTAGGAGAGGTCGTACCGCTCCCGGTGTTCGAAAGCGACGAGAAACGTCTCGCCCATCACATCGTCCGCTGCATCGGCGCCAACCCTCCGCGACGCATACCGATACACGGTAGACGCGTGACGGTCATACACCTCAGCGAAAGCCGCGGGCTGGTCCCGCGACCTCCGGACGATCTCGCTATCGCTGGTCACACCATGTATTGCACGATCACGGTCATCGAGTTCACGGTCACCGGCGCCGACTTGGATACCATCGTGAACGTCAAGGGCGGATTCGATCAGCTGGGGTCCGCCCATGCAGGGAGGATACGATGACGATCTCCAACGACGAGATCGGGCGCGCCATTGTCGGCGGCGCCTCGGACGCCGTGGTGGCCACCGACCATGACGGCGTGATCGTGCTCTGGAACCCCGGCGCCGAGCGGGTCTTCGGCCACACCGCTGCGGAGGCGGTCGGCCAGTCGCTGGACCTGATCA
>WOYR01000083.1:0-1251 GCA_011620705.1 Microbacteriaceae bacterium
CGCATCCGCCGTCGCGTTCGGCGAGGGCGGTGCGTTGCCGGGTGGTGAAGAGGCGTTGCTCGCGGCCGACGTCGAGTGCTTGGCCGTGCTCGTCGAAGACCACGGCGATGGTGCCCTGGGTGCAGGCGAGTCGTTCGATGGTTTCGATCGAGACGGGCTGCTGGGTGCGTTGCAGTCGCCCATGCCCGGTCCGGGCGATCAGTTGCTGTTCGGTGATGGTGACTCGGACGGCGGGTGCTCCGCGGCCGAGCAGTTGCGACGGGTCCGTTTCGGCGCCGGCGGTGACCAAACCGAAGAACACGTCAGAGGCCAGCTGCTCGGTGCTGCGCGGATCGTCGATGACGCGTTGCGCCCGTTCGGCGTCGCTGACGAACCGGGGACCGCCGCGGCGCGGCGAGGTGGCCCGGTCATACACCTCGGCCATGACGGAGCCTTCGACGGGGTCCAGCAGCCACACGATGCGGACGGTCCCGTCGCGCAGCCGGTGCAGCCGGAACTCGCGCGCCTGCCGGGCTGCGCGCTCACGGTCGACGATGCCCGCAGCATCCACCTGGTCGCGCGCCTCGCGGGCCTGCAGGAACAGGCGGTCCGCATCCACCGAGGCCGACCCCTGGAGCAACTGCCCCGCCACCTCGGCCAGCACCTCCGCCGGCACGTCCTCGCTGGGCTGCCCGAGCCCGGCGCGGATCGCGTCGGCCCCGTCGGTCGAGAGCCGGTGATCTGCGACCGCCTGGGCGACGGCTCCGAGCCACGGATGCGACTCCGCCAGACCGCCGACACGGACCGCATGGGCGGCCTCGCGCGAGGTGACACCGGTGGTGGCCTGGATCAGCTTCTGCGCAGTGCGGTGGCCGCTCCGCTGCGCCAACCCGTCGTGACCGAGTTCCGGCGCCGACCGTCGGGCGAGCTCCCCGGCCAGCTGCGCGGAATGGGCGCGGGCCGCGCGCTCGTTGCCCGCCGACGCGGCGATCAGCCGCAGCAGCTCAGCGTCGCCGACATGTTCGAGCCCCTCGATGCGGACCTCACCGAGGGCGCGCGCCGCCGAGGCGAGCTGCTGATCGAGGAGGGCCATGCACCCATTCTCCCCCATCGAACACATATACGAAAGTACAAGATCTTTCGATATTCGACACTGTGGAGGAAAGGAGCGGAGAGGAGGACGCGCGGCGACGAGGACGCGCGGCGACGAGGACAGACGGCGACGAGGACGCGCGGCGACGAGGACAGACGGCGACGAGGACGCGCGGCGAC
>WOYR01000083.1:1351-6092 GCA_011620705.1 Microbacteriaceae bacterium
GACGAGGACGCGCGGCGACGAGGACAGACGGCGACGAGGACGCGCGGCGACGAGGTGAAGACAGGCGGCGAAGAAGGCAGCAGGCTCAGCCGACCCCCGCTGCGCCTAACGCTTTCGCGTGCTGGCGCGCCAAGTCCTGGTACCCGATCGCGTTGAGGCGCACCCGCTCCCTGCCGGCCTCGTCGAGTTCGCCGCGCACCTTCGCGGGCACGCCGGCGGCCATCATCCCTGCCGGGATCTCCTGACCTTCGCGCACGAGCGCACCGGCCGCGACGAGCGCTCCGGTCCGGATGATCGAACCGTTCAGCAGGGTCGCCCCCATGCCGATCAGGCAGCCGTCCTCGATCGTGGTCCCGTGGATGATCGCGCCGTGCCCGATCCCGACCCCGGTCCCGATCGTGGTCGGCACCCCCTCATCGGTGTGGACGGTCGAGTTGTCCTGCAGATTGCTGCCCTTGCCGAGCACGATGTCGTCGATGTCGCCGCGCAGCACGCAGCCGTACCAGACGCTCGCATCGGCCAGCACCCGCACGCGTCCGATGAGGGTCGCATTCGGCGCGATCCACGCGCTCGGGTCGATTTCGGGGGAGTGCCCGTCGAAGGGCAGGAGAAGAGCCATACCCCGACCATACTCAGCGCGGCTAGGCTCGCCGCATGACCTCCACTCCCGCGATTCCGGATGACGCTGCCGGCGAGGCCCCGGCGGAGAAGACCTACTCCCCGCTCCTGTCTGTGCTCGCGATCGTGCTGGCGCTGGTCGGCGGCATCCTGATGGGGTGGAGCTTCCTGACCGGTCTCGGCCACCTGCTCGATCCGAAGACCGCGCAGAGTTCGCTGTACATCGCCCTGTTGTTCGTGGGGCTCGGCATCGTGATCGTCGGCATCGTGTTCGCGCTGGTCGGCATCATCCGCCACGCGCATCGCACCGTGTCGCTGATCGCCCTGGTGCTCTCGATGCTGCCCTCGTTCGTCGTCCTGGTGATCGCGGCGCTTCTGTTCCTGTGATTCCCGGCGCCCGATCGATCAGCGCGGCCGGTTAAACTGGTCGCACCATGGCCGCTTTCGCTACCCTCTCGGATCGCCTCACCGCGACTTTCCGCAATCTGCGCGGCAAGGGCAAGCTCACGCCCGCCGATGTCGACGGGACGGTGCGCGAGATCCGGCGTGCCCTGCTCGACGCGGATGTCGCCCTCGAGGTGGTCAAGGACTTCACCGGCAAAGTGCGCGAACGCGCACTCGGCGACGAGGTCAACAAGGCTCTCAACCCGGCGCAGCAGGTGGTGCAGATCGTCAACGAGGAGCTGGTGGCGATCCTCGGCGGCCGGCAGCGGCGGCTCGAGTTCGCCAAGAGGCCGCCGACGGTCATCATGCTCGCGGGCCTCCAGGGCGCCGGAAAGACCACACTGGCGGGCAAGCTGGCCAAGTGGCTGGTCAAAGAGGGCCACACGCCGCTGCTCGTCGCCGCCGATCTGCAGCGCCCGCAGGCCGTGCAGCAACTCCAGGTCGTCGGCGGGCAGGCCGGCGTCCCGGTGTTCGCACCCGAGCCCGGCAACGGCAAGGGCAATCCGGTCAAGGTCGCCAAGGACGGCGTCAAGGAGGCCGAGCGCAAGCTCTACGACACCGTGATCGTCGACACGGCCGGCCGCCTCGGCATCGATGCCGAGATGATGAAGCAGGCCTCCGACATCCGCAAAGCCGTCGACCCGGACGAGGTGCTGTTCGTCATCGACGCCATGATCGGTCAGGATGCCGTCACCACCGCGCGGGCCTTCCAAGACGGCGTCGATTTCACCGGCGTCGTGCTCTCCAAGCTCGACGGCGACGCGCGCGGCGGTGCCGCCCTGTCGGTCGCGTCGGTGACGGGCCGGCCGATCATGTTCGCGTCGACCGGGGAGGGGCTCGACGACTTCGAGCCGTTCTACCCGGATCGCATGGCCAGCCGCATCCTCGACCTCGGCGACATCCTCACCCTCATCGAGCAGGCGCAGCAGGCCTTCGACGAGGAGGAGGCGCGCAAGACCGCCGAGAAGTTCGCGACGGACAGCTTCACGCTCGACGACTTCCTCAAGCAGATGCAGCAGCTCAAGAACATGGGCCCCATCAAGGGGATGCTCGGCATGCTGCCAGGCGCTCGCGGCATGCGCGAGCAGCTCGACAATTTCGACGAGCGCGAGATCACCCGCACCGAGGCGATCATCCAGTCGATGACGCTGCATGAGCGCACCGTGCCCAAGGTGCTGAACGGATCGCGCCGGGTCCGCATCGCGCGCGGCTCGGGCACAACAGTGACCGACGTCAACCAGCTGGTCGCACGCTTCGAGCAGGCATCCAAGATGATGAAGACGGTCGCCAAGGGCGGCGTGCCGCAGCTGCCGGGCATGGGCCCGATCCCGGGGGCGAGCTATGCCGGCAAGAAGAAGGTGCAGCCCAAGAAGGGATCGCGCAGCGGCAACCCGGCCAAGCGGGCGGCCGAGAACGCGGCCATCGTCTCGGGGGCCAAGAGGGCGGGAGCCGCGGCATCCGGATCCGGTTTCGGTCTCGGCGCGGGCGGCGGCAAGGCCGGCGGCCCGACCGAGGAGGAGCTGGCCGCGCTGCAGAGACTCATGGGACGCCGCTGACCGTGGATTGGAGGGAACGGCCGATCCGGATCGCGATCCAGGTCACCCCTCAGCACGCGGACTACGCCGCCATCCGTGAGACCGTGCAACGGGTCGAGGACCTCGGCGTCGACATCGTCTTCAACTGGGACCACTTCTTCCCGCTCTCGGGAGAGCCCGACGGCCTGCACTTCGAGTCGTGGACCATGCTCGCCGCGATGGCCGAGCAGACCTCGCGGGTCGAGTTCGGGCCGCTGGTGAACTGCAACAGCTATCGCAACCCCGATCTGCAGGCCGACATGGCCCGCACGATCGATCACATCAGCGCCCACTCCGGCATCGGCGGCCGTTTCATCTTCGGCACCGGCTCCGGCTGGTTCGAGCGCGACTACACGGAGTACGGCTACGAGTTCGGAACGGTCGGGTCGCGGTTGGACGCGCTCGCCGAGGACCTGCCGCGGATCCGGGCGCGCTGGCGGAAGCTGAACCCGGCGCCGACTCGGGACATCCCGATCCTGATCGGCGGCGGAGGCGAGCAGAAGACGCTGCGCATCGTCGCCGAGCACGCCGACATCTGGCACAGCTTCTCGAACACCCAGCGCCTGGAGCACAAGCTCGGGGTGCTGAAGGACTGGTGCGAGAAGGTGGGACGCCCGACATCCGAGATCGAGATCTCCACCGGCGTGATGACCCGAACCGGCGGCCACGTCGACCCGGAGTCGCTCGATCGGCAGTACGAACTGGGCGTGCGGTTGTTCCAGACCGACACCGACGGGCCCGAGCACGACCTGACCGCGCTGCGATCCTTGCTGCGTTGGCGGGATTCGCTTGGCTGATGTCCGGAACCCGCTCTCGCTGGTCGGAGGTGCGCCGTAGCGTGAGGGGGTGAGTTCCGCTCCCGTCGCCGGTCCCTCCGCCGCATCGCCCCGGCCGCTGGTGCTGGTGGCGATCCTCGTCACCCTGCTGGCGTGGGCGAGCGCCTTCGTCGTCATCCGCGGCGTCGCCCCACATATCCCGGGCGGCGCCCTCGCGCTCGGACGGCTGGCGATCGGCACGGTGGCGCTCGGGGCCACCGCACTCGTCCAGCGCGGTTGGCTGCGCCCCACCGGCCGGGAGTGGATCCAGATCGTCGTGTACGGCGTCGCGTGGTTCGGCGCGTACAACGTCGCGCTCAACCTCGCCGAGCACAGCCTCGACGCGGGCACCACCTCCATGATCGTGAACATCGGGCCGATCCTGATCGCCCTCGGCGCGGGCGCCTTCCTGGGCGAGGGCATCCCGAAGTGGCTGGCGATCGGCGCCGGTCTCTCCTTCCTCGGAGTCGTGCTCATCGGCCTCGCGACCAGCCTCGGCAGCGCCAGGGGGATCGACCCGATCGGCGTGATCTGGTCGCTGGTCGCCGCGGTCGCCTACGCGATCGGCGTGCTCGTGCAGAAGCCCGCGATCCGGCGACTGCCCGCGGGCCAGGTGACCTTCCTGGGATGCGCGATCGGCACGCTCTCCTGCCTCCCCTTCCTGGGGCAGCTGGTCTCCTCGCTCGCGGCCGCGCCGGTTCCGTCGCTCCTCGGAATGGTCTACCTCGGCCTGGTCCCGACCGCTATCGGCTTCTCCACCTGGGCCTATGCGCTGCAGCGGACCCCCGCCGGGCGACTGAGCATCTCCACCTACGCCGTGCCCCCGCTCGCGATCGTGCTCGCACTGATCTTCTTCGGCGAGATCCCGGCTCCGCTGGCGATCGCGGGCGGCGTCATCTGCCTCGCAGGCGTCGCGATCAGCAGGCGTCGCAGCCGCGCGCGGGTGGCGGTTGCGGCATCCGGACCCGCCGGTGGCTCCGCTTCTGCATCGGGCGATGCGACCGCTGTTACCGCGCCACCGGAAAATCTGCCAGAATAGTGCGTTGGGTCTGTCGCGTCCGACCCTCTATCTGACGCACAAGGCTCCCTTCAGAGCTTTCTGCCGCGTGTGCCCCACGCACACGGCCGCAGTTCGAACTTCACACACCGTGCACGACCGTTCGTCGGGCGTGCCAGAACTCAGGAGAATAGTGGCTGTCAAGATCCGCCTCAAGCGGCTCGGCAAGATCCGTGCCCCGTACTACCGCATCGTCGTCGCCGACTCGCGCACCAAGCGCGACGGCCGCGTGA
>WOYR01000264.1:0-10888 GCA_011620705.1 Microbacteriaceae bacterium
TGATTATTCACGGATCAAGCAGAGGAGCCTGAGTGTTCGCGATCACGGCCGACCAGGTCGACAGCCGGCACCGCGAAGATCTCGTCGACGGGGCACTCGGAGAGCTCGCCCGGATCGGCGGCGAGAAGCTCCTGCTGCCCCCCGACCGCTCGGCCGGCGACGAGCTGCAGCTCGCCAGCCCAGACCCGGGGACCGCGCTGCAGCTCCTGCTCCACCTGACCCGCCCCGGGCCGGCGGGATCGGCCCATGGACTGGCCCAGTGGAGCGTCGGCCTCGCCATCGGCGAGGTGCGCCGCCCGCTCCCCGAGGTGACGCGGGCACTCGCCGGCTCCGCCTTCGAGCTCGCCCGCGAGGCGGTCGAGGCGGCCAAGAAGCGCCCCACCCGCTTCGCGATCGCAGTCGAGGCGGGCCGGCATCCGGATGCCGCAACCCTGCAGCCCCTGATCGACCTGCTGCTCCAACTGCGGGCCCGCCGCACGCCGGAGGGCTGGGAGCTCTTCGAACTGCTCGACCAGGGACTCACCCAGTCGGAGGCCGCATCCCGTCTCGGCATCACCCCGCAGGCCGTCAGCCTGCGCGCCCAGGCCGCGCAGCTGCGCACCGAGTTCGCGGCGCATCGGGCGCTGACCACCTTGCTGACGGATGCGGATGAGAGGATCCGGGCATGATCTTCGCGGGCATCCTCAGCATCGGCGTCTGGGTCACCGATGTCGTGCTCGTGCTCGGGACGATCGCGATCACCGTCCTCGCTCGGAGGATCCGGCAGCCTCTGCTGGCGCTCGTCGCGCTGCTCCCGGTGATCGCCGCCGTCATCGTCATCGCGTTCCAACTGCACGTCCCTTCGCCGTTGCACGCGCTCAACGTGCTGCTCGCGCTCGGCTTCGCCGGTCTCGGCATCGCGGCGGGCAGCCCCCTCACCTCGCTCGTGCTGCAGCGCGCGACGCGCGGAGAGGCCCAGGATGGCCGGTTCGGAGGAATCCTGGTCAAGGAGAAAGGTGAGCGCTCCGCGCGCGAGGTGCTGCGCGGGGGTGCCGCGATCGGCTACCTCGAGCGCCTCGCGATCGTCGCTGCCATCGTGGTCGGGCATCCGGAGGCGATCGGCGCCGTCATCGCGGTCAAGGGCCTCGGCCGCTTCTCGGAGCTCGACAGCCCCGAGGCGCGCGAGCGATTCATCATCGGCACGCTCACCAGCATGATCTGGGCCGCGGCCTGTGCCGCGATCATCATCCTGCCGGGCGGCGCGCTGGGCTAGCGCCGGCGCTCGTCGCCGCCGCGCGGCGGGCTCTTCCTGTACGGGGAGACGGTGGGTTCGCCCGCGATCCAGAAGCGCCACGGATACTCCTCGGAGCCGCCAGGGCCGGAGACGCCGGTGCGCGGGCCCTGGGCATACGCCACGGGCGGGGAGTCGGCATCCGGCACCTCGAGTCGGATCGGGCCGCTCCGCAGATCGTCCCCGTCGTCGTCCAGGGTGATGCCGAGCGCGGCGCACAGGCGGCCGGGGCCGCGCGCCAGGTCGATGTCCGACTTGCTCGTCGGACGCCGCGAACGGGCGAGCTCACGGCCATCGACGACCTCTCCCGCACGCAGCAGCACGGCGGAGGCCTCGCCCGACGGCGACGTCACGATGTTCGCGCAGACGTGCATCCCGTAGGAGAAGTAGACGTAGAGGGTGCCGGGGTGGCCGAACATGACGCGCGTGCGCCGCGTCGGGCCGCGGAAGGCGTGCGAGCCGGGATCGGTCTGTCCGCGGTAGGCCTCCACCTCGGTGAGCCGGACGGTCACACCGCGGCCGTGCACCCATGCGCCGAGCAAAGCCGGCGCCACGTCGAGCGATGAACCCTCGAGGAAGGGGAGCAGCGGCCTCAGAACAGGTGCCCGAGCGATGCGGCGATGACCAGCCCTGCGACGACGATCGCGATCGCCAGGATCACGACGGCCGGCATCAGCCAGGGGAATCGCGCGTTCTGCCGGTCCTGCCGGTCGAGGCGGTCCTGCTTGAGCGCCTTGCCGTGCTCACGGCGGCTGTTTCCGGACAGGGTCATGGGAGTCTCCTCGAGTCGGTTCAGGCGAGCGCCGCGCGCACGGCGGCGGTCAGTGCGGTGAGCTGCCTGCGCACCGCAGCGGGTGCCGTGCCGCCGGTGCCGCTGCGGCCGGCGATCGAGCCGGCGACCGTGAGCACCGAACGCACCTCGCCGCTGAGGCGGGGGTCGATCGCAGCGTAGTCGGCATCGCTCGGCTGGTCGAGTTCGAGGCCGTTCGCCTCGCAGAACCGCACGAGCTTGCCGGTGATCTCGTGGGCATCGCGGAAGGGGACGCGCTGCCGCACCAGCCAGTCGGCGACATCCGTGGCGAGCGAGAAGCCCTGCGGCGCGAGCTCCGCCATCCGGTCCACGTCGAAGGTCAAGGTGGCGACCATCCCGGCGAAGGCCGGGAGGAGCAGTTCGAGGGTGGCCACCGCATCGAAGACCGGTTCCTTATCCTCCTGCAGGTCGCGGTTGTAGGCGAGCGGGAGGCCCTTGAGCGTCGCGAGAAGTCCGGTCAGATCGCCGATCAGCCGACCCGCCTTGCCACGCGCCAGCTCCGCGATGTCCGGGTTCTTCTTCTGGGGCATGATCGACGAGCCGGTCGAGTAGGCATCGGCCAGGGTGACGAAGCCGAACTCGCGACTGTTCCAGATGATCAGGTCCTCGGCGAAGCGCGAGAGGTCGACGCCGAGCTGGGCGGCGAGGTAGGCGAACTCCGCCACGACATCGCGGCTCGCCGTCGCGTCGATCGAGTTCGGCATCGGAGCGCCGAGTCCGAGCTCGGATGCCACGGCATCCGCGTCGAGCCCGAGCGAGCCGCCGGCCAGGGCGCCCGCACCGTATGGCGACGCCGTCGCCCGGACGCGCCAGTCGCGGATCCGCTCCAGATCGCGCACGAGCGGCCAGGCGTGCGCGAGCAGGTGGTGCGACAGCAGGATCGGTTGCGCGTGCTGCAGATGCGTGCGGCCCGGCATGACGGCATCCGGATGCGCGTCCGCCTGGCCGGCGATCGCGTCGATCAGCGCGACCGTCTGCCCGGCGATGGTGGCCGCGTGATCGAGCAGGTACAGCCGGATCAGGGTCGCGATCTGGTCGTTGCGGCTGCGGCCGGCGCGCAGCCTGCCGCCGAGGTCCGGGCCGACGGCGGAGAGTAGTTCGCGCTCGAGGGCGGAGTGCACGTCCTCATCCGATGCGAGCGGGACGATCGAGCCGTCGCGCACGCCCGCCTCGATCGAGTCGAGGCCGGCGATCATGCGCACCAGCTCGTCGCCGTCGAGGTATCCCGCGACGGCCAGCGCGCGGGCATGCGCCCGGGATCCCGCAAGGTCGTAGAGCGCGAGCCGCCAGTCGAAGTGCGTCGAACGGCTCAGCGCGACGAGTTCGGGCGCGGGGCCGTCGGCGAAACGGCCGCCCCAGAGGGAGCCCGCACCCCGATCACCAGAACCCTGCTCAGCCGATGGTCCCGACATGCACGACCACCTCAGTTCGCGAGGTCGCGCTGCGCCGAGATCTTCGAGGGCAGCGACCAGATCTCGATGAAGCCCTTGGCCTGCGACTGGTCGAAGGTGTCGCCGGTGTCGTATGTGGCCAGATCGAAGTCGTACAGGCTCTTCGGGCTCCTGCGACCGGTGACCGTCGCGCGGCCGCCCTGCAGGCTCATCCGGATCTCCCCGCTCACCATCTTCTGGGTGTCGTCGATGAACACGTCGAGGCTGCGCTTCAGCCCCGAATACCAGAGGCCCTCGTAGACCAGCGTCGCCCACTCGGACTCGACGCCGCGCTTGAAGCGGTTCACGTCGCGCTCGAGGGTGAGGTTCTCGAGCTCCTCGTGGGCGGCGATCAGCGCGAGCGCCGCCGGGGCCTCGTAGACCTCGCGGCTCTTGATGCCCACCAGGCGATCCTCGACGATGTCGATCCGGCCGATGCCGTGCCGGCCGGCAAGGGCGTTCAGCTGCTGGACCGCCTGCAGCGGGGTGACCGCGACGCCGTCTATCGCCGTCGGGATGCCCGCGGTGAAGGTGATGGTCACCTCGTCGGCGGGGCCGTCGTGATCGGGGTCGGCGGTGTACTCGTAGAGGTCCTCGATGGGCGCGTTCCACGGATCCTCGAGGAAGCCGGTCTCGACGGCGCGGCCCCAGACGTTCTTGTCGATCGAGTACGGGTTCTTCTTGGACTGCTTGATCGGCAGGCCGTGCTCCTCGGCGTAGACGATCGCCTTGTCGCGGGTGAGCGCCAGGTCGCGGATCGGTGCGATGCTGACCAGCTCAGGAGCGAGCGCCGCCACCGCGGCCTCGAAGCGCACCTGGTCGTTGCCCTTGCCGGTGCAGCCGTGGGCGACGGAGTCGGCACCCATCTCACGGGCGACGCGCGCCAGGTGACGGGCGATCACAGGCCGGCTGAGCGCCGAGACCAGCGGGTAGCGCTTCTGGTAGAGCGCATTGGCCTTGAGCGCGGGCATCAGGAAGTCGTTCGCGAACTCGTCCTTCGCGTCGACGACGATCGCGTCCACCGCGCCGCAGTCGAGGGCGCGCTGACGGATGTCCTCCATGTCCTCCCCGCCCTGGCCGACGTCGACGGCGAGTGCCACCACGTCCTTGCCGGTCGCATCGTGCAGCCAGCCGATGCCGACCGAGGTGTCGAGTCCGCCGGAGTAGGCGAGGACGACGCGTTCTGTCATGAGTGATGTCTCCTAGATGGTCGGTGCTCAGTCTATTGAGGTGCTTGTGCGCGCCCATCGCCTGGCGCCCGCCTGAGGCACGAGCGTGGGGACGACGAGCCGCGGTCTAGGGTGAGAGGCATGCCGGCGCAGAACTCAGAGCCCTCCCGTCCCTTCGATCCGCCCGTTCCGCCGACGACGCCGCCGACGGCTCCGCCTGCGCCGCCCGAAGCGCCCCCTGCGCCCCCGGCGCCGAGCGCGCCCGATCGGCCGCCCGTTCCCCAGTACGGCGAGTATGCGCCCGCCGGGTACCTGCCCCCCGGGGACGCATCGGCCCCCTCTGCGTCGAATCCGTACGGGGTTCCCGGATACGGTGCGCAGGCCCCCGGCCCCGGATACGCCCCGGCGGACGCCGCTCCGCGGAAGAAGCGCAGAACCTGGGATGCCGTGCTGAGCAGCATCCTGCTCGTGCTCGCCCTGTTCGGAATGGCGGCCGGCGTCGGATACGCGGCGATCTTCTCGAATCCGGAGCTGTTCAACCAGGCGATGCAGAGCCAGGGGTACAGCGGATTCTCGGTGTCCGTCGGCTCCGCGCCCGCCGTGCTCGCCATCAGCCACATCGTCCTGTTCCTCCTGGCCCTGGGGCTCACCATCCCGTTGCTGATCCGCGGCAGGATCGTGGTGTTCTGGATCCCGCTGGTGATCGGGGTGGTCGCCGCGGTCGTCTTCTGGGTCACGGTGTTCTCGGTGATCACCTCGGATCCGAGCTTCCTGGCCCGCTACGGCGCCTAGCCCGCTCGCTCCAGCAGCCAGACCAGCAGCGCCTTCTGGGCGTGCAGGCGGTTCTCCGCCTCATCCCAGATGACGCTCTGCGGTCCGTCGATGACCTCGGCCGCGACCTCGTAGCCGCGGTCGGCGGGGAGGCAGTGCAGGAAGAGCGCGTCCGGCTTCGCGAGCGCCATCAACTCTGTGGTGACCTGGTAGCCGCCGAAAGTCGCGACGCGGTGCGCCTTCTCCTCCTCCTTGCCCATCGACACCCAGGTGTCGGTGACGACGATGTCGGCGCCGGCCACGGCTTCGTCCGGGTCGGTGGAGAGCGAGATCGAACCGCCGGTCGTGGCGGCGCGCGCGACGGCATCCGCCACGACGCCGTCCGCGGCGCTGAACTCCTCCGGCGCCGCGACCCGCACGTGCATGCCCGCGGTCGCACCGGCGAGCAGGTAGCTCTGGGCCATGTTGCTCGCGCCGTCGCCCAGGAAGGCGACCGTGAGTCCGGCCAGGGCCCCCTTGTGCTCCCGGATGGTCAGCAGATCGGCGAGCAGCTGGCAGGGATGGAAGTCGTCGCTGAGCGCGTTGACCACCGGCACCGTCGTGCCCGCCGCCATCTGCTCCAGCCCGGATTGCGCATAGGTGCGCCAGACGATCGCCGCCACCTGGCGCTCCAGCACGCGCGCCGTGTCGGATGGGCTCTCCTTGCCGCCGAGCTGGCTGTTCGCGGTCGAGATGATCAGCGGGCTGCCGCCGAGGTCCGCGATGCCGACGGCGAAGCTCACGCGGGTGCGGGTCGACGACTTGTCGAAGATGACGGCGACGGTCCGGGGGCCGGCGAGCGGCTTTCGAGCCCAGCGATCCGCTTTGACGGCCGCGGCGAGATCGAGGATGTCGCCCTGCTCGCCCTGGCTGATGTCGTCGTCACGGAGGAAGTGACGGGTCATGCGGATGCTCCCTTCATGGCTTCGGCGAAGAGCCGGGTGAACTCGGCGATCTCGGCATCGCCGATGATCAGCGGCGGGGCGATCCGGATGCGGCGGTCGCTCGCCGCGTTGACGATCAGCCCGAGCGCCAGCGCCCGTGCCGCGACGGTGCCGGCGACGGGATCCGCGAGCCCGACGCCCAGCAGCAGACCCCTGCCCTGGATGCCGGTCACCAGCGGCGAGCCGATCCCGAGGATCGCCGTGCGCAGCTGCTCCCCCCGCAGCCGTGCGTTCTCGACCAGGCCGGCGCCCTCGATCTCACCGAGCACCGCGTCGGCGGTCGCGGTGGCGAGCGGGTTGCCGCCGAAGGTGGTTCCGTGCTGCCCGGGCTGGAGCAGTTCGGCAGCCGCCCCGAACGCGACCAGCGCCCCGATCGGGAAGCCGCCGCCGATGCCCTTTGCGAGCGCGACGGCGTCCGGGAATGATCCGGCGGGCAGATCGCGCTGGAAGGCGAACCAGTCGCCGGTGCGCCCTGCGCCGGTCTGGATCTCGTCCAGGATCAGCAGGGCGCCGTGCTGCGCCGTCAGCCGCCTGGCCTCGGCCAGGTAGCCGAGAGGCAGGTCGATCACGCCTGCCTCGCCCTGGATCGGTTCGACGAAGACAGCGGCGACGTCGTCGCCCATCGCCGCCTCCAGTGCCTCGACCGTCGGCTCGATGTGGTCGACCCCTGGGATCAGCGGCAGGAAGGGCTCGCGCATCGCCGCCTTGCCGGTCAGCGCTGCTGCACCCGTCGTGCGGCCGTGGAAGGCGCCCTCCAGCACCAGGATGCGCGTGCGGCCGGTGCGCCGCGACAACTTGATCGCGGCCTCGATCGCCTCGGCGCCGGAGTTGCCGAACAGGATCCGCTGCCCGCCGGTGAGCCGCAGAAGCCGCTCGGCCAGCTCCACCTCGGGCCGGGTGGCGAAGTAGTTCGAGACGTGCGCGATGGTCGCGGCCTGCTTCGCCACCGCATCCACGAAGACCGGGTGCGCGTGCCCGAGCGAGTTGACCGCGATCCCGGCGAGGAAGTCGAGGTACTCGTTCCCGTCGACATCCCACACGCGGGCGCCCTCGCCACGGGCCAGGACCGCGAGCGGGCGCGGGATCGACTTCATGCCGACCGCGGCGAGCCGCTCGGCCCACGCGTCGTTCTGGGTTGTGGTCCGAGTGCTCATGCCGGCACCACCTCCGTGCCGATCCCGGCATCCGTGAAGATCTCGAGCAGGATCGAGTGCGGCCGCCGGCCGTCGATGATCGCTGCTTTGGGCACACCCCCGCTGACCGCCTCGAGGCATGCCGTCATCTTGGGGATCATGCCGCTCTGCAGATGGGGCAGCATGCCGATCAGCTCCGCGGTGTCGATGACCGAGACCAGGGAGTCGGGGTTCGGCCAATCCCGGTAGAGGCCCTCGACATCCGTGAGCACCACCAGTTTGGCGGCGCCGAGCGCGACGGAGAGCGCAGCCGCTGCCGAGTCGGCGTTCACGTTCAGCGACTGGCCCGGCACCTCGATGTCGGGCGCGATCGAGGAGACCACGGGGATGCGGCCGGCATCGACCTCGGCCAGCACCGCTGCCGGGTCCACCTCGACCACGTCGCCGACCAGGCCGATGTCGACCAGCTCGCCGTCCACGAGCGCGCCGCGGCGGGCGCCGCGGAACAGCCCGGCATCCTCTCCCGAGATCGCCGAGGCGAGCGGGCCGTGCTCGTTGATCAGGCTGACCAGCTCACGGCTGACCTGGCCGGTGAGCACCATCCGCACCACCTCCATCGTCTCCGGGGTGGTGACCCGGTACCCGCCGACGAACCGGCTCGGGATGCCGAGCCGCTCCAGCATCGCGGTGATCTGGGGGCCGCCGCCGTGCACCACGACGGGCTTGATGCCGACGTGGCGCAGGTACACCATGTCCTCGGCGAAGGCGCGCTGCAGCGCCTCATCGGTCATCGCATTGCCGCCGAACTTCACCACGATGATCTGCCCCGCGAACCGCTGAAGCCAGGGGAGCGACTCGATCAGCGCTCCGGCCTTGGACTCGGCGTCGGCGAGGCGCGGATCGCGCACGACCGGCGGCTGATCGGACTTGCCGAGACCAGTCATGACGCGTACGCCGAATTCTCGTGCACGTAGTCGTGGGTGAGGTCGTTGGTCCACACGGTCGCGGAGGCGCCGCCGTTCTTCAGGTCGATGATCAGCGACATGGATCGCGGGGCGAGGTCGACCTCCTCCCGCGGCCGATCGGGCGCGCCGTTCGAGCACACGCGCACGCCGTTCATGGTGACGTCGACCGCGTAGGGGTCGAACGGCGCCTTCGTGGTCCCGATCGCCGCCAGGACGCGGCCCCAGTTGGGATCGTTGCCGAACACGGCGGCTTTGAAGAGGTTGTTGCGCGCGACGGAGCGTCCGACCTCGACGGCATCGTCCTCCGTCTGCGCGTGAGTCACGAGGATCGCGATGTCGTGGCTGGCGCCCTCCGCATCCTCCTGCAGCTGGACCGCGAGGTCTGTGCACAGCTCGGTCAGCGCCCGCTGGAACGCCGCCGCATCCGGCACGATCCCGGATGCGCCGCTCGCCAGCAGCGTCACCTGGTCGTTCGTCGACATGCAGCCGTCGCTGTCGAGCCGGTCGAAGCTCACCCGGGTGGCCTCGCGGAGCATCGCGTCGAGCTGCGCGGACTCGAGCACCGCATCCGTCGTCAGCACGACGAGCATGGTGGCGAGCCCGGGGGCCAGCATCCCTGCGCCCTTCGCCATGCCGCCGATGGTCCAGCCGTCCATCGACCGAGTCGACGTCTTGGCGCGGGTGTCCGTGGTGATGATGGCGGTGGCGGCATCCATCCCGCCGTCGGGGCTCAGGGCGGCGGCGGCCGCCGCGACGCCAGCAAGCAGCTTGTCGAGCGGCAACTGCTCGCCGATCAGCCCGGTGGAGCAGACCAGCACATCACCGGGCGAGACGTTCAGCTGGGCGCCGACCGCCTCCGCCGTCGCGTGCGTGGTCTGGAATCCCTGCGCGCCGGTGAAGCAGTTGGCGCCGCCCGAGTTGAGCACGATCGCGCTGACCCTCCCATCGGCGATCACCTGCTTCGACCAGATGATCGGGTTCGCCTGGGCGCGATTGCTGGTGAAGACGGCCGCGGCGCTGCTCAGCGGGCCGCTGTTGACGACGAGAGCCAGGTCGGGGTTCCCATTCGCCTTGAGTCCGGCGCGCACGCCAGCGGCGTCGAACCCGGATGCTGCGGTCACGCTCACGGGGCGACTCCGTTCAGGGGGAGGCCGGTCGCCTCGGGCAGCCCGAGTGCGATATTGGCGGACTGGATGGCGGCGCCCGCCGTGCCCTTGACCAGGTTGTCGAGCGCGCTGATCGCGACGAGTCTGCCGGCCCGCCGGTCCACCGCGAGTCCGATGAGCACGGTGTTGGCTCCCGTGGTGTCCCCGGATCTCGGGAACTCCCCCGCCGGCAGCAGCTGCACGAAGGCCTCGCCGGCGTATGCGGCCTCCCAGGCTTCGCGCACATCGTGCTCGGTCACGCCCGGCGCGAGCTTCGCGGTCGACGTGGCGAGGATCCCGCGCGACATCGGCACCAGCACCGGCGTGAACGAGATGCTCACCCCGACTCCCCCGGCGGCGGTCAGGTTCTGCACGATCTCCGGATTGTGGCGGTGAACACCGCCGACCTGATACGCGGATGCGGAACCCGCGATCTCGCTCGCCAGCAGCTCGGTCTTCGGACCCTTACCGGCACCCGAGGTGCCGACGGCCAGCACGCTGACCAGGTCGTGCGGCTCGATGATCCCCGCCGCGATGCCGGGCGCCAGCCCCAGCGTGATCGCGGTGGCATTGCAGCCGGGGACCGCGATCCGGGTCTCGCCGACCAGGTTGTCGCGCTGCTTCTCGCCGCGGGTGCCGAGGATCAGCTCTGGCAGCCCGTAGTTCCACGCGCCGAAGTACTCGCCGCCGTAGAACTGCGCCCACGCGGCCGGGTCGGTGAGCCGGTGGTCGGCGCCGCAGTCGATGACGAGCACATCATCCGGGAGCTGGGCGGCGATCCCGCCCGAGCTGCCGTGCGGCAGGGCGAGGAAGACGATGTCGGCGCCGGACAGCGCCTGGGCGGTGGTCTCCTGCAGCGTGAGGTGGGCGAGCGAGCGCAACTGGGGCTGAGCGGCGATGAGCGGCCGGCCAGCGTTCTGGAACGCGGTGACCGTGGTGATCTCGACATCCGGATGCTGGGAGAGCAGCCGCAGCAGCTCGCCCCCGGCGTATCCGCTCGCGCCTGCGACGGCGACGGACAGCGACATGGTTCAACCTTAGGGTCGGCGGGACGTGGTCGGAGCGGCGACGTCACGCGGGAAGGCTGAACGAGTCAGCGGCGCGGCGTCGCCCCGAGTCGGAGCGCACGACGGACTCGACGAAGCGCTGCGCTCCGGAGTTCGACCGTCATGTTCTGCACGAGAGCGACCATACTGCCCCGCAGCCGCGAA
>WOYR01000264.1:10988-30492 GCA_011620705.1 Microbacteriaceae bacterium
CCGCGAAACCCAATCGGCGAGCACATCGGGCATCCATGGACATCGCGGATGAGGCGCCAGGCGGTTGCTACTGCCGCACGGTCGCACCGAAGAGTTCGCCCGCGCGCGCAGCACCCGCCAGTTTCGCCTCGCTCGCCTCGGCGGCGGTGAGGGTGCGGTCGGGGGCTCGGAAACGCAGTGCGAAGGTCAATGACTTGCGGCCGCCCGGGAGCCCGCTGCCGCGGTAGTCGTCGACGAGGCGCGCGTCCTCGAGGAGTGCGCCGGCGCCGGCGACGACCGCTGCCAGCACCTCGCCTGCCGGCGTCTCGAGCGGGACCACCAGCGACAGGTCCTGCGTTGCTGCCGGCAGCGTGCCGAGGGGGTGCGGCGTGGCGTGCTGCGCACCGAACTCGATGAGGGCGTCGAGGTCGAGTTCCACGATCGCGACGACGTGCGGCAGGTCGAGCTCGTGCGCGAGCGACGGCAGCAATTCGCCGGCGACGCCGACCGCGCGCGGGCCGTCAGGCGCGGCCACGGAGAGGGACGCGGTGCGGCCGGGGTGGAATCCCGGATGCGACCCGGTCGTGATCGCGATGTCGACCGCAAGAGCGAGCGACAGTTGACGGACGGCATCGAGCGCATCCGTCAGCCCGGCCGCCACGGCCGGGGCGCCCGGCTGCTTGGTCAGCGCGTCGCCCAGGAAAAGGCCGCCGACATGCCAGCGCTGCGGCGGGATGCTGGCATCGAGCTTCGCGATGGCGTCGTCGTCGGGGCGCGCTGCTCCGACCGGGATGGCATCCGTGCCGTAGACGACCCCGGGTTCCGGCAGGAACACGGTGCCGATCTCGAAGAGGGCGAGATCCGTCATCCCGCGCGCGAGGTTGCGACGCGCCACCTCGATCAGCCCGGGCAGCAGCGAGCGGCGCAGCAGCCCGTTCTGCGGGTCGAGCGGGTTCGCCAGCTGCACCGCAGGCAGTCCGGGCGAGAACAGCGCCACCATGGCCGCGGAGGTGAAGGGATACGCCAGCACCTCGGTCGCACCCGCGGCGGCCAGCGTCGCGGCGGCGCGGCGGCGCGCGGACTGCGCACGGCTGAGCCCGCGCCCTGGCGGCGCGATCGGCAGCACCGACGGGATTCGGTCGTAGCCGACCAGGCGCGCGACCTCCTCGACGAGAGTCAGCGGATCGATCAGATCGGGGCGCCACGGCGGCGGCGTCACCGTCCAGCGGTCACCGCCAGCCGGTGACACCTCGGCGCCGATCGCGAGCAGCGCCTCGTGCACTTCGGCCTCGGAGTACTCGACGCCGATCGCGGCGGCGGGCTGGGCCGGGTCGAACCGGATCGGCGGCGCGGCCGGGAAGACGTTGTACGTCGAGCCGAGCGGATCGGCGGTTCCTCCGGCGAGCTCGACCAGCAGCTCGACGACCCGCTGCGCCGCCGCCGGACCGATGGTCGGATCCACACCGCGCTCGAAGCGGCGCGAGGCCTCGCTCGGCAGCTTGTGGCGGCGCGCTGTGCGCGCGATCGAGATGGGGTCGAAGTTCGCGGCCTCGACCAGGATGTCGGTGGTGGCATCCGAGATCTCGGTCCTCGCGCCCCCCATCACGCCTGCCAGGCCGATGGGTCCCGAGCCGTCGGTGATCAGCAGATCTTCCGGCGAGAGCGCTCGGACGACGCCATCGAGGGTCTCCAGCTTCTCGCCCGCTGCCGCGCGGCGCACCACGAAGCCGCCCTGCAGCTTCGCGAGGTCGTAGCCGTGCGTCGGCTGGCCCAGTTCGAGCATCACGTAGTTGGTGATGTCGACCGGGAGCGAGACGGACCGCATCCCGGCCAGCAGCAGGCGCGTCATCATCCACGGCGGCGTCGGCCGGGTCACATCGACGCCGCGCACCACCCGCGTGCTGAAGGCGCGCGAACCGACGGCGCCGCGGATCGGGGCCATGTCGTCGATCCTCACCGGGAAGATCTCGACGGGCGCGGTCGGCGTGACCGCGAGCGCGGGATCTCGGAACGTCGCTCCCGTCGAGTTGCTGTATTCGCGCGCCACTCCGCGGATCGAGAGGGCGTAGCCGCGGTCGGGGGTCACATTGATCTCCACGGCCGCGTCATCCAGGCCCAGCAGCTGGATGGCGTCGGCGCCAACGGGCGCATCGTCGAGTCCCAGCGCGGCGAGCCGCAGGATGCCGCTGTGCTCATCCCCGAGGCCGAGTTCGCGGGCGGAGGCGATCATCCCGTCCGAGATGTGGCCGTAGGTCCTGCGCGCGGCGATCACGAAAGGATCGGACGCTGTCGGCCCCGGCAGCGCGGCGCCCGGCAGCGTCACGACGACCTTGTCGCCGACCGCGAAGTTGTGCGCGCCGCAGACGATGCCCCGCGGCTCGGGCTCACCGACATCCACCTGGCACCAGTTGATGGTCTTGCCGTTGCTCTGCGGCTCCGGCGTGAACTCGAGGACCCGCCCGACGACGACCGGACCGGCGACGTCGAAGGTGTGGACGTCCTCCTCCTCGAAGCCGACCCTCACGAGGGCCTCGTGCACGCTCTCGAGCGAGACGTCGTCGGGGAGGTCGACCCACTCGCCCAACCAGCTCAAGGGCACCCTCATGACAGGATCCTGCCCATCAGACGACCATCCCGAACTGGCGGGAGAAGCGCACATCGCCCTCGACGATGTCGTGCATGTCGTTCAGCCCGTTGCGGAACATGAGGGTGCGGTCGACACCCATGCCGAAGGCGAAGCCCTGGTACTCGTTCGGATCGATTCCGGCCGAACGCAGCACATTGCGGTTCACCATGCCGCAGCCGCCCCACTCCACCCAGCGCGGACCGCCCTTCGCGTTCTCGACCCAGACGTCCATCTCGGCGCTCGGTTCGGTGAAGGGGAAGTAGTTCGGGCGCAGCCGGATCTGCGCGCCCTGGCCGAACAGCGAATGCGCCATGTGCTCGAGGGTTCCGCGAAGGTTCGCCATCGTGAGGCCCTTGTCGATGGCGATGCCCTCGATCTGGTGGAAGACCGGGGTGTGGGTGGCATCCAGCTCATCGGTTCGGTAGACCCGGCCGACGGCGGCGACGTACACCGGCAACGGCCGGGTCAGCAGCGAGCGGATCTGTACGGGGCTGGTGTGCGTGCGCAGCACCAGGTGGCGCTCGGCCGGCTCGACGAAGAAGGTGTCCTGCAGGGCGCGGGCCGGGTGGTCCTCGTCGAAGTTGAGCGCGTCGAAGTTGAACCACTCGTGCTCGAGCTCAGGGCCTTCGCCGATCTCCCAGCCCATCGAGATGAACAGGTCGCTCATCTGCTCCATCAGCAGACTCAATGGATGCCTCGCCCCGGCCCGCCAGCGCGAAGGCACGGCCGTCACGTCCACGGCTTCGGCCGCGAGCTGCGCGGCCTCCTCGGCGGCGAGGATCACGGACTCCTGCGCGGCGAACGCCTCGTTGACGCGCGCGCGGGCTGCGCCGACGAGCTTGCCGGCGGCGGCCTTCTGCTCGCCCGGCAGATCACGGATCATCGCGTTGAAGTTCGCGAGCGGTGATCCCTCGGCGGAGTGCGCGGCACGCGCCGCCTTCAGCGCGGCGGAATCACCCGCGGACGCGATCGCGGCGAGGGCCGCCTCGACGGCCGATTCGACCGCAGACTCGGTGATCTGGGGAGCGTCTGGCACGAGTCACAAGCTTACTGGCGGGCCGTGCACCCTTCTTTCCTCGTTTCCCTCCTCGTTCGGGAGGATGACACGCCGCGGAGCGCGCCCCGACGACGCCGAGTGCGGCGTGCCGTCCTCCCGAACGAGGGGAGCCCGGCCGTCAGGCGCGCTGGGCGAAGGCGCTCTCGTAGAGGCAGACACTCGCGGCCGTGGCCAGGTTCAGCGACTCCGCATGCCCGTAGATCGGCACCTTCACCACAGCATCCGCGAGTCCGAGCGACTCCTCGGTGAGACCGTGCGCTTCGTTGCCGAACAGCCAGGCCGTCGGATTCGGGAGCAGTTCGCGCACGGTCGGGAGGTCGCGTCCCGCGATATCCGCGGCGAGCACCTGCAAGCCAGCGCCCTTCACGGCTCGGATCGCGGCATCCAGTTCCACGCCCTGGGTCATGGCCACATGGAACAGCGACCCGGTCGTCGAGCGCACCACTTTCGGGTTGTAGGCGTCGACGCTCTTGCCGGTGAGGATCACCCCGTCGGCACCCGCGGCATCCGCGGCCCGGATGATGGTGCCGGCGTTGCCGGGATCGCGCACCTCGTCGAGAACCGCCACCAGCTTCACGCCGCCCCCCAGCAGCTCCGCCATCGAGATCGGGAACTGCCGCGCCACCGCCACAACGCCCTGCGGCGTGACAGTGTCGGCCATCGTCTCGAGGACGTGGTCGCTCACCTCTTCGGCTTCGACTCCGGATGCCGCGGCCGAGCGGGCGAGATCGACGTGGCGATCCAGCGCGGCGCGCGTCATGAACAGGTCGACGAGCAGGGCCGCGCGGAACTGCAGCAGCTCGGTCACCGACTGCGGTCCCTCCACCAGGAAGAGGCCGGTCTCCTCGCGGGCACTGCGCTTGGCGAGCTTGGCCACCGCGCGCACGCGCGGAGAGCGCGGGTTGTCGATCACATGCTCAGGCTAGGACGCACGGGTGAACGTTCGACGATGAAACGGCGACGGCGTGGATGCCGAAGAACTCTCGGCATCCACGCCGTCGCCGAACCGCGGTGCGTTCCGCCTAGCTCGCCGCCGGCGCGTTCACGTCAGCCGGCAGCGCGGCCTTCGCGGCCGCCACCAGCCCGGCGAAGGTCGTCGGCTCATTGACGGCGAGGTCCGCGAGGATGCGGCGGTCCACCTCGATCCCGGCGAGGCCGAGACCCTGGATGAGGCGGTTGTAGGTCATCCCGTTCGCGCGGGCCGCCGCGTTGATGCGCTGGATCCACAGGCGACGGAACTCGCCCTTCTTGGCGCGACGGTCGCGGTAGGAGTAGACGAGGGAGTGGGTGACCTGCTCCTTGGCCTTGCGGTACAGGCGCGAGCGCTGCCCGCGGTAGCCCTCCGCGCGCTCCAGGGTGGTGCGGCGCTTCTTGGCGGCGTTGACCGCTCTCTTGACACGTGCCATTTCTTCGTTCCTTCGGGATGTGGGTTCTGGCTACTTGCCGAGAAGCTTCTTGATGACCTTGGCGTCCTGCGGCGCCAGGACGACGTCCTTGTTGAGGCGGCGGGTCAGGCGCGACTCCTTGCCCTCCAGGTTGTGGCGCATGCCGGCACCCTGCTTGAGGACCTTGCCGGTCCCGGTGATCTTGAAGCGCTTCTTCGCACCGGAGTGCGTCTTCTGCTTGGGCATCTACTTGTCCTCTGTCTTGGTTGCTGCAGTCTTGGTTGCTGCGGTCCTGGTTGCTGCAGTCTTGGCTGCCGTCGTGACCCCTGCAGGCTCGGTGGCCGCCGGAGCCGCCCCCTTCGTGGTGGCTGGTCCGTCACCCTCTGGCGCGTTGCGTGCCCGGGCTTGCGCCCGCTTCGCGTTGGCTTCGGCCTTGGCGTCCGACTTGTTCTTGTGCGGGCCGATCACCATCACCATGTTGCGGCCGTCGATCGTCGGGGTGGATTCGACGGCTCCGAACTCGGCGACATCCTCGGCGAACTTCTGCAGCAGGCGCACGCCCTGCTCTGGACGGGACTGCTCACGGCCGCGGAACAGGATCATGGCCTTGACCTTGTCGCCCGACTGGAGGAAGCCCTCTGCCCGCTTGCGCTTCGTCTCGTAGTCGTGGGTGTCGATCTTGAGGCGGAACCGGACCTCCTTCAGGACGGTGTTCGCCTGGTTGCGTCGTGCTTCCTTGACCTTCTGGGCCTGTTCGTACTTGAACTTGCCGTAGTCCATGATCTTGACCACGGGCGGCTTGGAGTCGGGAGCGACCTCGACCAGGTCCAAGTCGGCTTCCTGCGCCAGGCGCAGCGCGTCTTCGACGCGGACGACGCCGACCTGCTCTCCGTTGGGGCCGACGAGGCGGACCTCGGGGACGCGGATGCGGTCGTTCGTTCTGGGATCGCTGATGCGATATTCCTTTCGTTGGGTGGAGCTGGGCCTTTTCAGGCACGAAAGGAGACGATCCCGGCGTTTTCCGCCGCACGCACCCGGACTACCGGGACGGACCCGGCAGAGCACCGGGCGTCGCGTGCGATGCCCGGCTGGATGGTACTGACCCGGCTAGCCTTGACGATGCGGCCAGCGGGTGGGATTTCTCCACTTCGTTTCCGAGGATCTGGCCTCGGAGCCCGCATAAGACTAGCAGAGGAACCACTCGTGGCCGAAGAATCCGTTGAGTACGTCGAACTGTCGGACACCGCCGAGGAGGCCCGCGACATCGCGGAGGTCCCGGCCGTCGAGGTCATCAACACGGTCGCGGTGCACCTGCTCAGCGCCGCCGCCGTGAAGGTCGGCCTCGCCGATGATCCGGCCACCCAACTCGACCTCGACGAAGCCCGCAAGCTGATCGATGCGTTGGCCGGCCTGGTCACCGCCGCAGCTCCGAGCATCGGCGATCACCACGCCCGAGCGCTGCGCGACGGGCTGCGCACGGTGCAGCTCGCGTTCCGCGAGGCGTCGCCGATCCCCGATCCGATCGGCAAGGGGCCGGGCGAGAAGTGGACAGGCGCGGTCACCTGACGGCACTCGGCCCGACGGCACTCAGAACGGCGGCGGGTTGCCGAGGTGCACCTCGCCGGTCGGACTCGTCCAGTGGATCGCCCCGTCCGGCGCGCGTTGCGAGCTCCACCGGCTCTCGTGCTTGAGGCGATGATGATGACGGCAGAGGTGGACGAGGTTGCCGATGCCCGTGACGCCGCCATCCGCCCATGCCGTGACATGGTCCAGGTCGCAATCGCGCGCGCGGCGGCCGCAGCCCGCGAACTGGCAGCGCTGGTCACGCAATTCCGCCCAGCGTTTCAGGTCGGCCGGAACCCGATAGCTCGAGCGATCGATGTCGAGCACCGTGCCGGTGACGGGATGGGTCAGGATGCGCTGGAAGGAGGGAGCGCGGGCTGTCAGCCGGCGAGCGGTCTCGGCGTCGATCGGGCCGTAGCCCTCCAGCGTCGCCGGTGCGTCGGAGACTCCGAGCAGGCTCAGCACGGGAACGGTCACAGCGACCGTGACCCCCACAGCACCGGCGCCGGCGGCACGGGCCGCACCCGCCTCCGCGCCGCCAATGCCGCCGCCAGTGCCGTCTCCCGTGAGCAGATCGGCCGCGATGTCGGCTCGAAGCTGGGCGAGAGTGCGCGTCTCGGCCGGCGCCGCGGCGAGCGACAGGGCGACGGCATCCAGCCGGGCCATCGCGCGCTGCCCGGATTCAGCTGGCAGCAGCGCGCTGAGCCAGCACATGCCGTCGCGATCGGCTTCCAGCCATACCCGCCGCTGCTCGCGGGCGCGGCCGTTCCGTTCGGCGAGCGTCTCGGGATGCAACCGCTCCCGGATGACCCGGACCCGCTCGCGCAGGCGGGGAGTGGTCATCCGCCGAGCGCCGTCCACCACCGCCGCGTCGAAGGCCTCCGACAGGCCAGGGACCTGGGGAAGGGTGAGCACGACCTCCGCCACCACGCCGGCGTTGGCGAGCGGGATCTCGCCGTCGCGGAATGCCTGCCACACCCGCGGCGTGCGCGTGCGGAGGGCCATGGCCTGCGCCCCCTGGTTGCGCACGACCGACTCCGACAACTGCAGCCGGACGGCGAGGTCGGCGACTGCGGAGCGCTCGGCGAAATCTGCGGCGTCGGTCGGCACATGGTGCAGTGCCTGCCCGAGGAAGATCTCAGGATGCTCGCGGGCCTCGGCGAGGATCTCGGCGATCGCGGCGAACTGCTCGGCAGCGGCGATCGCCGCCGCGCGACGGGCCACCTCGGCGCGCGCCATCCCCCACTCGATCCGCACCTCGGGATCGGCCGGATCGGCGGCGGTCAGGAGCTCCTTCATAACTCCATCTGAGCAGGTGCCACCGACACTCCGGCGGCTTCTGGCCGGGTGGATGGCCTGGCGGATGCCCTGACGGATGCCCGGGCGTCAAGCTGCAGGATGCACAACAATGGGGCTCTGGTTTCGGGCTCATCATGATCGGCACAGCAATCGTTGCCTCGGCACTGCATACCTTGGAATCGAACGCCGATCCCGCGATCGCGAGGCACCTGCTCGGGTACGTTGGGGTCCGTCTCCCTCAGCGCGGAGTCAAGTCGGCTCCCTCACCGTTGCCAGTCGAAGCCTCCGCAGAGATTCCAGAAAAGGTGCTCAGTCCAGGAGGTACTCCGAGATGACAAGCGCAGTCGCAATTCTGCTCCTCATTTTGGCCGTGGCCTCGGTGCTCGTGATCGGGCTCGCAGCCTCCGGAGATCTCAAGCGAAACCGCATCATCGGCATTCGGACCGCTGCGACCCTGAGCAGCGACGATGCCTGGCGACGTGGTCACCGCGCTGGGCTGCTACCGGCCGGCATCGGGGCCGGAACATCGGCAGCATTCGCCGTCGCAGGTCTCGTGGCCGCCGCAGCTCCTCGAACCGATGTCCTGGCCCAGGTCATGGTGGCGTGTTCAATCGTCGCGATCCTCGCAGGAGGCGCTTGGAGCACCGTCCGCGCAACCCGTAATACCGCAGGATGAATCCATCCGCACGAGGCGGCCGGACGGATGCCCGGGCGTCAAGCTGCACGATTCACCCGCACGCCGATCGAGTCGACCCGCGCCGCGATCACCGGATCAGCCGCCCACGCCGCCTGCAGCCGGTCGAGCATCGCGTCGAGCTCGTCCTTCTCCAGACCGGTGCGCACCGAGAGCTGCACGAGCAGCTCCGGTCCGGCCAGACGCGCGTCCGGATCGCCGGGCGCCAGCTGGATCGCCCGCAGCGCCTCCTCCCCCGTGCTGCTCGCCACGAAGGCGTCCAGCACGTGCTCGTCGGCGTAACTCGGAGTCCAGGCGGCGCCGGTCGTCACCGCCTCGAAGGCGGGGGCGCGGATCGCGAACTCGGTCGGCGATCCCGGGTCGAGCACGAGCAACGGGGTTCCTTCGCTCGCCGCGGCCAGCGCCACGCGGGCCGCGGCGATCGGGATCGGGCGGGCCGCAGGATCCCAGACCCCGAGCGCCTCGACCGAGGTGAAGGCGGGCAGCACGCTGCGCCCGTCGGGGCCGGCCACCGTGACGATCGACAGCTCCTGCGTCTTGTCCACCGCTTGCCCGTGCACGCCGACGCCCTCCTCACCGCGGACCGCCACCAATGGGATGAGGAGCCGCTCCCCGTGCAGGGCCGCGACCACCCCGGCCATCCCGACCTCGCCGGCGCGGAACTGCTGCAGCGCCTGGAGCAGCCCAGGAGGAGCAGAGCCGTCGTCTGCCGCCGCGGGGTTCTCGCGGAACGACCGCCCGGTGAAGGGCACGCCCGCCGAGTCCGTTGCGCCGGTCATCCGTCGGCGACGCCGAGCGCCTCGATCAGCGTGAAGGCGCCAGTGTAGAGCGCCTTGCCGACGATCGCGCCCTCCAGGCCGAGCGGAACCAATTCGCGCAGCGCCGCGATGTCGGCGAGGTTCGAGATGCCGCCGGATGCCACAACCGGCTTGGCGGTGCGCGTCATCACCTCCCGCAGCAGCTCGAGGTTCGGGCCATGAAGAGTGCCGTCCCTGGTGACGTCGGTGACGACGTAGCGCGCGCAGCCGGCGTCCTCGAGGCGGGCGAGCACCTCCCAGAGGTCGCCGCCCTCCCTGGTCCAGCCGCGCGCCGCCAGCGTCGTGCCGCGCACGTCCAGGCCGACCGCGATCTGCTCGCCGTGCAGGGCGATCACCCGGGCCGCCCAGTCCGGGTCCTCCAGCGCTGCCGTACCCAGGTTCACGCGGGCGGCGCCGGTGGCCAGCGCGGCCTCGAGGCTCGCGTCATCCCTGATCCCGCCGGAGAGCTCGATCTTCACGACCGCAGGCGTCGCGCGGATGACCTCGCCGATGATCCTGCGGTTGTCGCCTCGGCCGAAGGCGGCGTCCAGGTCGACCAGGTGGATCCACTCTGCGCCCTGCGCGATCCAGGCCTCCGCGGCGTCGATCGGGTCGCCGTAGCCGGTCTCGCTGCCTGCAGCACCCTGGGTGAGGCGAACCGCCTGGCCGTCGGCGACATCCACGGCGGGAAGGAGGGTGAGAGCGGGGGCTTCGGTCATGGATTCACAGACTCCTGAGCCAGTTGCCGAGCAGTCGGATGCCCGGCTCCCCCGACTTCTCGGGGTGGAATTGCGTCGCCGAGAGCGGGCCGTTCTCGGCCGCCGCCACGAAGCGGTCGCCGTGACGCGCCCAGGTCACCCGCGGGTGGGCGAAGGCGCCGATCGGATCCAGCATCCAACTGCGCGCCGCGTTGCTGTGCACGAAGTAGAAGCGCTCATCGGCGATGCCGTCGAAGAGCACGGAGTCCTCGGGAGCCTCCACCGTGTTCCAGCCCATGTGCGGCAGCACGGGCGCGTCGAGTTCATCCACCAGCCCCGGCCACTCGCCGAGGCCCTCGGTGTCGAGGCCGCGCTCGATGCCGCGCTCGAACATCACCTGCATCCCGACGCAGATGCCCAGGACCGCACGGCCGCCCGCCAGCCGCCGCTCGATCAGCTCGCCGCCGCGCACCGCCGTGAGCTGCTTCATCACGGCGTCGAAGGCGCCGACCCCTGGCACCACCAGACCGTCGGCCGCCATCACGGCGGAGCGGTCGCGCGACAACTCGACCCGGGCCCCGGCCTGCTCGAGCGCCTTCGCGGCCGAGTGGACATTGCCGGAGCCGTAGTCGAGCACGACCACCCGCGGTGCGGCAGCACCGGCTGGGCCGGTGCCGGGTCGGCGTGCGAACACGATTACAGAGCGCCCTTCATGACAGAGCGCCCTTCGTGGATGGCACACCGCTCACCCGCGGATCGAGGGCGACCGCCTGGCGGAAGGCGCGCGCGAAGGCCTTGAACTCGGCCTCCGCGATGTGGTGCGGATCGCGACCAGACAGCAGCAGCAGATGCACCGTCAGCCCTGCGTTGACAGTGATCGCCTCGAGGACGTGCCGCACCAGGGATCCGGTGAAGTGCCCGCCGATCAGGTGGTACTCGAAGCCCTCCGGCTCGCCCGCGTGCACGAGATAGGGGCGGCCTGAGACATCCACCACCGCCTGGGCGAGCGCCTCATCGAGCGGGACGAGAGCATCTCCGAATCGCGCGATGCCCTTCTTGTCGCCGAGGGCCTGCTTGATGGCGGCGCCGAGCACGATCCCGGTGTCTTCGACCGTGTGGTGCACGTCGATGTCGGTGTCGCCCTGCGCCTTCACGGTGAGGTCGACGAGAGAGTGCTTCGCGAAGGCGGTGAGGAGGTGGTCGAAGAACGGCACGGTCGTGTGGATGTCGGACATGCCCGATCCGTCGAGGTCGATCGCGAGATCGATGCTCGACTCGCTCGTCTCCCGCGTCAGGGACGCGGCCCTCCCGCTTGCCATGCTGGAAAGCCTACCGGGCACCCCCGGGGCCGAGATCGGCGAGCGACTGCAGGAAGAACCCGGTCTCCTCGGCGGTGCCCGCCGTGACGCGCAGCGCGCCGGGGATCCCGATGTCGCGGACCAGGATGTCGCGCGCCAGCAGCGCACGGAAGGTCGCCTCCGGGTCGGCGAGCCCGTCGAACAGCACGAAGTTCGCCTGGCTGTCGAAGACCCGGTAGCCGAGTCCGGCCAGCTCCACCATCATCCGGTCGCGCTGCGCCGCGATGTCGTCGACCATGGCGAGCATCTCCGGGGCGTGGTGCAGCGCCGCGATCGACGCCGCCTGGGTCAGCGCCGAGAGGTGGTACGGCAGCCGGACGAGGCGCAGCGCGTCGATCACCGCAGGATCCGCGGCGAGGTAGCCGAGCCGCGCTCCGGCGAAGGCGAAGGCCTTGCTCATGGTCCGGGAGACCAGCAGCCGCTCCCGTCCCGGCAGCAGGGTGAGCGCGCTCGGCGCGTCGACCGGCATGAACTCGGCGTACGCCTCATCCACGAAGACGATCCCGTCGGTGGCGTCGTATGCCGCTTCGATGGTCGACAGCGGCAGGGCGGTCCCTGTGGGGTTGTTCGGAGCGCAGAAGAAGACGACATCCGGATGCTGCGCCTCGACGGCGGCGACCGCGGTCTCCGGCGCGATCCGGTAATCGGCGTCGCGGTCGGCGGTCAGCCAGGCCGTGCCGGTGCCGGAGGCGATGATCGGGTGCATCGAGTAGCTGGGCGGGAAGCCGAGCACGCTGCGGCCGGGACCGCCGAAGGCCTGCAGGGTCTGCTGGATGATCTCGTTCGAGCCGTTCGCCGCCCAGATCTGCTCCGGCGCGAGGCCGTGGCCGAGGTAGGCGGCGAGGTTCTCGCGCAGCTCGGTGAAGTCGCGGTCCGGGTAGCGGTTCACGGTGAGGATCGCGCGCGCCAGCGATTCGATGATGTCGCGGGCGACCGGCTCCGGGATCGGGTGGGTGTTCTCATTGACGTTGAGCGCGTAGCGAACCGGGATCATCGGCGCCCCGTATGGCTGCCGCCCTCGCAGATCGTCGCGGATCGGCAGGTCGTCGAGCGAGGTCACCGCTGGATTCTACCGGCGCATCGGGTGCCTGCTGCCGGGGCCGAGCGGCGCCGGGCGGGCCATGGCGTGCGTCCGAGGTGGAGGTTCAGCGCGCGTACTTCGCCGGGATCGCGATGCGCTGCCCCGGCTGGATGTCGCCGGAGCCCATGTCGTTGAGGTTCTGGATGTCCGCGACCACATCACGGGGATCGGCGGTCGGAGCGACCGACCGGGCGAGCTGCCAGAGCGACTCGCCCGGCTGCACCGTCACGTAGCGGAAACCCGCGGTGCCACCCTGTTCGGTGGAACCGGGGGTTCCCGCAGCAGCGCCGACTGCCCCGAAACCGGCGGCCGCGCCGCCGATGGCGAGCGGGATCGCGATGACGAGAGTCAGCACGGCACGGCCGCGGCGGGTGATCCTGAGGTGCGGCGGGGCGGGCTGCGGCCGCACGCCGGCAACTCCTGCGCTGAAGGCGATGGCACTCATCGTGACTCCCCTTTGGTCTGTGGTCTGTGGTCTGTGGTCTGTGGTCTGTGGTCTGTGGTCTGTCGCCCGTGGTCTGTCGTCGATCCGGGGCTGAAAGCTGGACAGGTTGCGCATCCGGGCCTCGGCCGGAGGCTCAGATGCGAACCTGTGTTCCGAACATAGCTTCGATCGAACACATGTTCAAGTCATCCACATCAATTCCGTCCGGAATCTTTGCGACACACTCGAATGGATGTTTGCCGCATCCGTGGAAACCGGATACAGTTTCGATCGCTGAGAGACATTCGATCAGCGACCACCGACATCGGTCCTGCAGATCCCATCCCGTGCAGACCCCATTACGAGCAGATCCCATCCCGAGGAGCACCCATGAGCGAGGCGGAGCATTCCGAGGCCCGCGGCCCCGAGCGGTCGACGACCCGTCGGCGCACCAGCCTGAGCGAGAAGCAGCAGGCCATCCTCGAGATGATCCAGCGGTCGGTGGCATCGCGCGGATACCCGCCGAGCATGCGCGAGATCGGCGATGCAGTCGGGCTGGCCTCGCTCTCGAGCGTGACCCACCAGCTCAACCAGCTCGAACTGAGCGGCTATCTGCGCCGCGATCCCAATCGGCCGCGCGCCCTCGAGGTGCTCATCGAACTCGAACCCGCGGATTCCGACAGCTCGGGTCCCTCGATCGCCGATGCCGCGATGGTGCCGCTGGTCGGCCGCATCGCAGCCGGCGTCCCGATCACGGCGGAGCAGCAGATCGATGAGGTGTTCCCGCTCCCGCGCCAACTGGTCGGCAAGGGCGATCTCTTCATGCTGAAGGTGGTCGGCGAGTCGATGATCGACGCCGCGATCTGCGACGGCGACTGGGTGGTCGTGCGCCAGCAGAGCTCGGCCGAGAACGGCGAGATCGTCGCGGCCATGCTCGACGGCGAGGCCACCGTGAAGGTCTTCCGGCAGCGAGACGGTCACATCTGGCTGCTGCCGCGCAATTCCGCGTTCGAGCCGATCATGGGCGACCACGCCGAGGTGCTCGGCAAGGTGGTGGCGGTGCTGCGAAGCGTCTAGCTTCTTTCGTCGAACGGCGCCGGCCCGGAGGGCCGGCCGGCCGAGTCAGAGCGCCGGCAGGGGCGATTGCGCGGCGAGCCAGCGCTGGACGACATCCATGAAGCGGGCGTGCTCGTCGCGGAAGACCGTGTGACCGGTGCCGGGGACCGTCTCCACGGTCATGCCCTGGCGGCGAAGGCCGGAGGCCACCGCATCCGTGATCAGCAGGCTCTTCTCCGCCAGCACGACCAGGCTGGGCGCGAGCAGCCGAGCCGGCGGCGCCAGCAAGCGCGTGTTCGCGAGTCCCAGCATGGTGCGCTTGTCCCAGTCCCGCAGGGTGGCGAGTTCGATGTCGACGTCGACGGCGCTCCACTTCGGATTCCAGCGGACGAGCGCCGAACGCGGAGGACGGGGCGCCGCAGCGAAGACGAGCTTCATGACCGCGCCGCGCACGCCTTTCGGGAAGGCGAACGCCGGATCGACGTACACCGCTGCGCGCGGGGCGAGCCGGTCGCCCACCATGCTCGCCACGAGCGCGCCGAGCGAGTGCCCCATGATCACGTCCAGGCGGCGGCCGGACAGCATCGGCCGGACCGTCTCGACCACGTCATCCGCCCAGGCGCGCGGAGAGTATCGCCGCGACCGGGGGCTGCCGCCATGACCGGCGAGATCGACCGCGATGATGCGGAAGCCCTGCTCCTCGAGTTCGAAGCCCACACGGTGCCAAGCCCGATGGTCGGACATGATGCCGTGGATGAGCACCGCGGTGCGCGGACCCGTCCCCGTCTCGTGCACCGCCAGCTTCATGCCGACAGGTTAGGTCCGGATGCTGGGCGCAGTCTGGGGGATCGCCCCGCCGGGACCAGAGGATCGTCGGCAAGGCAGCCGATCGACTAGCTGCCGGCCGCCACCTTCTCGCGCACCGCACGCGTCGCGGCCAGCACGTTCTCCAGCGATGCCACGGTCTCGTCGTAGCCCCGCGTCTTGAGGCCGCAGTCCGGATTGACCCAGATCTGGCGCTGCGGAATCGACCCCAGCGCCGTCTCGAGCAGCTCGGTGACCTCCTCGACGCTCGGCACGCGGGGCGAATGGATGTCGTAGACGCCGGGACCCACGCCCCGTCCGAATCCGCTCCGCCGGAGTTCGGGAACGACCTCCATCTTCGAGCGCGCCGCCTCGATCGAGGTCACATCGGCGTCCAGTCCGTCGATCGCGTCGAGCACCACCCCGAACTCCGAATAGCAGAGGTGGGTGTGGATCTGCGTCTTCACCTCGACTCCAGAGGTCGCGAGCCGGAACGACCTCACCGACCAGTCGAGATATGCGGCCTGATCGGCCTTCTTGAGCGGGAGCAGCTCGCGCAGCGCCGGCTCGTCGACCTGGATGATCTTGATGCCGGCCGTCTCCAGGTCCTCGATCTCGTCTCGCAGTGCGAGAGCCACCTGGTTCGCCGTCTCGCCGAGCGGCTGGTCGTCGCGGACGAATGACCAGGCGAGGATCGTGACCGGGCCGGTCAGCATCCCCTTCACCGGCTTCTCGGTGAGGCTCTGCGTGAAGGTGGACCAGCGCACGGTGATCGGCGCCGGGCGCGACACGTCGCCCCACAGGATCGAGGGGCGGGTGGCTCGGGAGCCGTATGACTGCACCCAGCCGTTCTGGGTCACCGCGAAGCCGTCGAGGTTCTCGGCGAAGTACTGCACCATGTCGTTGCGCTCGGGCTCGCCGTGCACCAGGACGTCCAGCCCGATGCGCTCCTGCAGCTCGACCACGTCCTTGATCTCGCGCTCGAGGAAGGTCTCGTACTCGGCCTGATCGATCTCGCCCTTGCCGAAGCGGGCGCGCTCCTTGCGGATCGCCCCGGTCTGCGGGAACGATCCGATGGTCGTGGTCGGCAGCACCGGGAGACCGAGCTCGGCATCCTGGACCGTGCGCCGGGTCTCGTAGTCGTCGCGGTGGAATGCGGACTCCTCGAGCTTCGCGGCGCGCTCGCGCACGGCGCCGTCGCGCACGCCCGGCGCGCGGTGGCGGTCGTCCAGGGCGGCGGATGCGGCATCCAGCTCCCCCTGGATCGCCGCTCTGCCCTCGCGCAGCCCCGCCGCGAGCACGGCCACCTGCGCCACCTTCTGGTCGGCGAATGCCAGCCAGCTCTTGAGCTGGTCAGAGAGCTGCGGCTCATCGGCCACGTCGTGCGGGGTGTGGAACAGGTTGGTCGAGGTGCCGACCGAGACCTCCGGCGACACCTGCTTCAGCGCCTCGAGCTTGTCGAAAGCCGCTGCCAGGTCGCCGCGCCAGATGTTGTGGCCGTCGATCACGCCGCCGACCAGCACCTTGTCCGTCGACCCCGCGGGCACCGCGCCCCTGACCAGATCGAGCGCGATCGCGTCGATCGGGGCCGCCTCCAGCACCGAGAAGGAGTCGCCGAGCGATCCGTATGGGGCGGCCACGAGGATGCCGAGCGGACGATCGGCGCCGAGGACGGAGTATGCGGTGGCCGCGGCGGCGCGGATCGCGGCGGGATCCACGTCGAGCGACTCGCTGACCAGTGCCGGCTCGTCGAGCTGAATCCATTCCGCCCCCGCTGCTGAGAGCTTCTGGAGCAGCTCGGCGTACACCGGCAGCAGCTCGTCGAGCTTCGACAGCGGCTGGAACCCGGCAGGGGCGCCCTCCGCGGCCTTGCTCAGCGCGAGCAGGGTCACCGGTCCGACCACGACGGGCCGCGTGACGAACCCGGCCGCCCTGGCCTGGGCGACCTCGCGCACGAGCCGATCGCCGCGCAGCGAGAACGAGGTCTGCGGGCCGATCTCGGGCACCAGGTAGTGGTAGTTCGAGTCGAACCACTTCGTCATCTCCAGCGGCGCGCGATCGCCCTCGCCCCGAGCCAGGATGAAGTAGCCGTGCAGGTCGAGGCTCCCGTCCTCCTCCAGCAGCTCGGTGAAACGCTCCGGGATCGCGCCGACGGCGACCGCCGCATCCAGCACCTGGTCGTAGTAGGAGAAGGACTCGGGGATCGAGGAGTCCTGCCGCCCCAGGCCCAGCGCCGCGAGGCGCTCGCGCGTCGCCGCGCGCAGGCCGGCCGTCGTGCGCTCGAGCTCCTCGGCGTCGATCGAGTGCGCCCAGAACGCCTCGACCGCGCGCTTCAACTCGCGTCGGGGCCCGATGCGCGGGTAGCCGAGGATGGTGCCGGTCGGGAAGGGGGAGATGGTCATGCGGGGGTCCTCGCTGAATCGAGAAGCCCGACCGCGCCGAGGACGGCGAGCGGGGCTTCATGGCGGTTGAAGGTGTAGAGGTGGATTCCGGAGGCGCCGCCCGCCAGCAGCCGGTCGGCGAGGCGGGTGGCGTGCGCGATGCCGACGGCGGCGGGATCGTCGGCGCTCTCGAGGTCATGGAGGAGCTGCACGGGAAGGGTTTCGCCGCTGAGCTCCACGATGCGGTGCAGTTGCGCGACGCTCAGCACGGGCATGACGCCCGGCAGGATGCGCATCGTGACGCCGGCAGTCCGGGCGCGGTCGACGAAGCCGAGGAAGTCGTCGGCCTCGAAGAACAGTTGCGAGATCGCCAGATCCGCACCGGCGGCCTCCTTGGCGAGCAAGGTGTCCAGGTCCTGCTCGATCGAGCGGGATCGCGGATGCCCGTTCGGGAACGCGGCGACCGCGATCGTCACCTTCTGCCCGCCCGCGATCCGGCGAGCACCCGGGAACCCGGGCACGGGCAGTTGCACGAAGGGCTCGCGTTCGGCCTGCACCCGGTGGATGAGCTGAACGAGCTCGCCCGCGCTCCCCAGGTCGCCGAGGAAGGCGTCGCCCTCGCGCGCCCCGGCGGGCGGATCGCCGCGCAGGGCGAGGAAGCTGGTGACGCCGGCATCCAGGAACTCCCGGATCAGCTGAGAAGCCTCCGCGTAGGAGGAGCCGACGCAGGTGAGATGAGCCATCGGCTGCACCGCGGTGCTGTGGAGCAGGTGGCGGAGGACGTCGAGCGAGACGCCGCGCGATGAGCCGTTGGCCCCATAGGTGACCGAGATGAACTCGGGGCTCGCAGCGACCAATTGCGCGAGCGAACGATGCAGCGCTTCGGCGGCCGCCTCGTTGCGCGGCGGATAGAGCTCGAAGGAGAAGGTGGGGCGACCGCCGGCCTGCGGGGGCGCGACGGGGCGGGGACTCTCGTCCTCGATCCCGAAAACCGTCACGGCACCCTCCGACTCAGCCGTCCTCCCGAGCCGGCGCGGTCGCGCTGCTCAGTCTGGAGCGGGTGCCGGGCTCGGCTTTCGCACCGCGCCCTGTGCCAGCGGCGCTGGACACAGCCTAACCCGGCCGGCGCGGTCATGGCGGCGCGCGACGCCGGCCTCACGCCTTGATCGGCGCCGCCACTGCAGCCTTCAGTTGCTCGGCCACCCGCTGCGTCGCCATGACGGTGAGCCAGGTGCCCCGTTCGTCGTAGCGGGTCCCGGTCACCCTGGCGCGCTCGTGGGCGAGAGCGACCAGCTCGCCCCGGTCGAAGGGGATGAGCAGTTCCAGTTCGACATCCGGATGCGGCAGCGCCGCCGCGATGCGCTCGAGCAGCTGCTCGATCCCCTCGCCCGTCCGCGCCGACACGAACACGGCGTCGGGCTCCAGCCCGCGCAGCAGCAGCCGCTGATCCTCGTTCAGCAGATCGCTCTTGTTGAACACGACGATCTCGGGCAGTTCCCGCGCCCCGACCTCGCCGATCACCTCGCGCACGGTGGCGAGCTGCGCGGCCGGGTCGGGGTGCGCTCCGTCGACGACGTGCACGATGACATCGGAGTCGCCGAGCTCCTCGAGGGTCGACCGGAACGCCTCGACCAGCTGGTGCGGCAGGTTGCGAACGAAGCCGACGGTGTCCGTGAGCGTGTAGAGCCGCCCGTCCGGTGTCTCGGTGCGGCGAACGGTCGGGTCGAGCGTGGCGAACAGGGCGTTCTGCACCAGGACGCCCGCATGCGTCATCCGGTTCAGCAGGCTCGACTTGCCGGCGTTGGTGTAGCCGACGATGGCGGCGCTCGGGACCTCGAAGCGGTCGCGGTTGGCGCGCTTGGCCTCGCGCGCGGGCGCGAATCCCTTGATCTGGGTGCGCAGCCGCGCCATCCGGGTGTGGATGCGGCGGCGGTCGAGCTCGATCTTGGTCTCGCCCGGTCCGCGGCTTCCCATTCCCGCGCCTGCGCCGCCCACCTGGCCGCCGGCTTGGCGCGACATCGACTCGCCCCAGCCGCGCAGTCGCGGCAGCAGGTATTCGAGCTGCGCGAGCTCGACCTGCGCCTTGCCCTCCCGGCTCTTGGCGTGCTGGCTGAAGATGTCGAGGATGACGGCGGTGCGGTCGATGACCTTCACCTTCACCACATCTTCGAGCGCGCGGCGCTGGCTCGGGGCGAGCTCGGTGTCGACGACGACCGTGTCGGCGCCGACGGCCTGCACGACCTCCGCGAGTTCAGCGGCTTTGCCGCGGCCCAGATAGGTCGATGGATCGGGATGCGGCTTG
>WOYR01000144.1:0-25391 GCA_011620705.1 Microbacteriaceae bacterium
CTCTGGGTTATGAGCCCAGCGAGCTACCGAGCTGCTCCACCCCGCGGCACAAGAAGCGACTCTATCAGACGCCGCGGGATGGTGCTGAGGCCGCCGGCCCCGCCGGACCCGCACCAGCGCCTACCCCTGGCCGATGGCCGCCATCGCCGCCTTGATCGCGGTCTGCATGTTCTGGTCGGCCTGGGCCGCCGCAACCAGGTCGTTGGCGGCATAGGCGGCGTTGCGGGCTGCGAGTGCGGTCTGGTAGTCGGCCAGCGCCTTCTGCAGCGCCGCGTTCTGCGCCTCCGTGAGGCCGGCGCCGGTGCCGGCGCCCGTCCCTGTCCCCGTGCCGGTCCCGGTGCCGGTCCCCGAGGCCGGACTGCCGCCGGCGCCGTTGTCCCCGGCGCTCGCGCCCGAGTCGCCGCCGAAGAGCGAATCGAGCGCAGCGCTCAGCGTGTCCTCGAACGCGATCTTGTCGCCGAACGCGACCAGTACCTTCTGCAGCAGCGGATAGCTGGTGTCGGCGTTCGCGCTGGATTGCACGTAGACCGGCTGCACATAGAGGAGGCCGCCCCCCACCGGCACGGTCAGCAGGTTGCCGTAGATCACCTGCGAGTTGCCCTGCCGCAACAGGTTCAGCGCCTGGGAGACGGTGGTGTCGGAATCGAAATTGTTCTGCACCTGCCCCGGTCCCGGCACGGTGCCCTGCTTGGGCAGCTCCAGCAGGGTCATCCTCCCGTAGTTCGGGCCAGCGTCCGCATCGACCGCCAGATATCCGGTGAGCACGCTCTTGCTGGCGGTGGAACTCGACTTGGGGATGTAGGTGGAGTACAGCGTGAACGCAGGCGCCTTCGTGCCGGGCACCTGCATCGTCAGGTAGTACGGAGGCTGGGCCTGAGCTGTCGCCTTGGGCTGCGTCGGGTCGTTCGGCACGCTCCAGGCGTCGACGCCCGAGTAGAACGCGCCCGCGCTGGTCACGTGGTAGGTCTGCAGGATCGAGCGCTGCACCTTGAACAGGTCGGCCGGGTAGCGCACGTGCGCGAGCAACTGACCGCTCATGGCGCTCTGCGGCTTGAGCGTCGCCGGGAAGATCTTCTCCCAGGTCTTCAGGATCGGGTCGCCGGGGTCCCAGGCGTAGAGCGTGACCTTGCCGCTGTAGGCATCCACCGTCGCCTTGACCGAGTTACGGATGTAGTTCACATCGTCGAGCGCATAGTCCGGCTGCGGAGTGTAGGTGTCGACGATCGTGTTCGACAGCTGCTCGACGCGCGAGTACGGATAGTTGGCCGTGGTCGTGTAGCCGTCGACGATCCAGACCACGCGCCCATCGACGATGGCCGGGTACGGGTCGCTGTCCAGGGTGAGATAGGGGGCGACCTTTCCGACGCGGGTCTTCGGATCGCGGTCGTAGAGGATCTGCGAGTCGTTCGTCACGGCATCCGAGAAGAGGATCTCCTGCGCTCCGAAATGGATGGCGTATGTCAGCTTCTTGAGGAAGCTGTCGAGCTTCGGTCCGCCGTTGCCGGAGTACGTGGTGGTGGCGCCATCGGCGGTGTTGTCGGATGCGGTCGAGCCCCCGCCGGACGGGTAGTCGAATTCGACGTCCTTCGAACCGTTCGGCGCCCCGACGATGGAGTACTCGGGCGACTTCTCACCGAAGTAGATCCGCGGCTGGAAGTCGCCGAGCGCACCCTGCGGAGGGATGTCCCGCTCCAGGAACTTCGGCTCGCCGTTGCTGGTGCGCTGATTGCCGTACGCGGCGACGATGCCGTAGCCGTGCGTGTAGACCAGGGTGTCGTTGTACCAGCTGTTCGAGCTCTGGTTGGCGGAGTTGAGCTCGCGCACCGCGATCACCGTGTCCTGAACCGCACCATCGATCTTGTAGCGGTCGACGTCCAGGTCCTTGGTGAATTGGTAGTACTGCCGCACCTGCTGCAGTTGCGCGAAGGTGGCGCTCACCAGAGCGGGATCGAGGATGCGGATCTGCGCCGTGGTCTGGGCATCCGCGCGCAGCTGCCCTGCCTGCACATTGGTCGTAGCGTCGTACTGCACGCTCGTCACATCGCTGACCCCGTAGGCCTCGCGGGTTGCGGCGATGTTGTCGCCGATGTATTTCGCCTCGAGGGTGCGGGCGCTGGCATTGACCTGCAGGTTCTGAACGATCGCCGGGTAGATCGCGCCGATCACGATGCTCGAGACGATCAGCAGCGCGGTCGCGATCAGCGGCAGGCGCCAGCGGCCGATGGCGGCCGTCACGAGGAACAGCACGGCGACCAGGGCCGCGATGCCGGCGAGGATCACCTTGCTCGGGATGGTCGCATTGACATCGGTGTAGCCCGCGCCGGTGATGGTGGCACTGGTGCCGATCGGGGACTCGCTGGTGAGCGTCGCGTACTGGTCCAGCCAGATGCTGACCGCCTGCAGCGCGAGGTACAGCGCCGCGGTGACCGCCAGCTGGATGCGCGCCGAACGCGTGATGCGCACCTCGCGGCCCGAGATCCGGATGCCGGCGTAGAGGTAGTTGGTCGCGATCGCGGCGAGGCCCGCGACGATCACGGCGGCCGAAGCGTAGGCGATCACACCGCGCAGGAAGGGGAAGTCGTAGACGTAGAACGAGACATCGAGATGGAACTGCGGGTCCGTCCTCCCGAAGCTGGTGCGGTTCAGGTACTGCAGCACCGTCGGCCACCGGGTCGCCGTCGAGATTCCCATGAAGATGCCGAGCACGATCGGGATGCCGTACATCGCCAGCCGCCGCAGCGGCTCGATCACCTGCTGGTAGCGGTCCAGTTGCGAGTTGAGCTTCACGTACACCGGCCGCGCTCGGAAGGCGATGAAGATGCTCAACCAGACGGGCACTCCCATGGCCAGGAATCCGACCAGGAACATGACAGCCGTCGCGTACCACTGCGTCGTGAGCACGTTCAGGTAACCGAGCTGCTGGTACCAGAGCACGTCGGCGTACAGGCCGGAGAAGACGAAGAACACGATCACCAGCAGGGCGATCGCGGCGACCGTGATCGCGATCGCGGCGCGGGAGCGGCTGCGCGGCTGGCGCGGCCGCGGTCGGCTGGCGGTGGAGGACGTCACGCGTCGATCCTAGGGTCGTCGGCTGCGAGAATGCGGCGCGCGAGCCGAGGAGCTCAGGCAGCGGGGCAGGTGGCGAGCCCGCCGGTGTCTGTGCCCGAGGCGATCGTCTTGACGGCTGCGATGGCATCGCCGAGCGTTCTCACCGAGAACACGGTGAGCCCGCTGGGGATGTGGCCGGTCACCTCGTCGCAGTTCGCAGCAGGCGCCAGGAACCAGCTCGCCCCGTCGCCGCGTGCACCGTACATCTTCTGGCGGATGCCGCCGATGGCGCCGACGGCTCCACCCGGGTCGACCGTGCCGGTGCCCGCGATATGGGCGGAGCCGGCGAGTGCGCCCGGCGTGAGCTTGTCGTAGATGCCGAGGGCCAGCATCATCCCGGCGCTGGGGCCCCCGACATCCTTCAGCTGGATCCTGACGTCGAAGGGGAAGCTGTAGCTGCTGCCGGTGTAGATGCCGATCGCCGGCTTCTTCGACTGGGCGTTGATCACCGGGGTGATCTCCAGGGTCCGCTCCTGACCGCCGCGTGTGATGACCAGGGTCACCGGCTTGGCGGTTCCATTCGCGATGATCGTCTGCTGCAGCATCGTGAGACCGGTGACGTTCTCGCCGTTGGCGCTCACCAATCCGTCGCCCGCCTTCAGCTCGCCGGCCGCAGGCGTGCCCTTGATGACCTTCGCCACCTGCACCGACGTGGTGTAGTCGATCTTCAGTTCGCTCAGCGCAGCGGCCGTCGCATCCTGCTGGGAGTTGGTCATGTCGATGGCGCTCTCGGCATCGGACTGGTCCTGCGTCTCGCCTGCCGGGTAGAGCTCATCGAGAGGCACTGCGGCGCGGCTCGGGTCGAACCAGGAGCCGGCCACCTCGATCCAGCTGGGTTCGTTCTGCGGTCCGCCGTCGACGTAGACGGTGAGCATGTCGAGGGTGCCGGTGGTCGGATAGCTCTGCCGCCCTGAGATGTCGATCAGCGGGAGCTGCTTGTCGCCGACCCGCGCCGTGCCGAGCACGTCGTACACCGGCCCGGGGCGCTCGATCGCGTACGGCGACGGCGAGATGCCGAGCAGCACGGTGCCGATGACGGCGCCGAGGAGCAGCACCCAGCCGACCGTCCGGGCGGCGCGGCCGCGATCGGAGAGGAAGTTGCGCACCATCGGCCTTTCAGGTCCCGGCTGTTCGCTGCGAGCGGAGGTCGAGCGGGCTCAGCCTAGGCGAATCCCCCGGACGCCCAAGCATGCGAGGGCTACCTTAGAGCGCATGGCTGACGATTCGCGGGATGAGCCGTCCGAGGACGACTTCCGCGACATGCTGCGCGAATTCCTCGCCGGCAACACCGATCTCGACCCGGCGAAGCTGGCGAGCGCCGCCGGCCTGCCCAACGATCCCGAGATGGTGCAGCGACTGATCGGACAGCTGCAGCAGGCGCTGCAGAACAGCGGCGAGGGCATCAACTGGGGCCTCGCCCTCGAGCAGGCCAAGGGACTCTCCGCCCGCTCCTCCGTCGTCAGCACCCCGGCCGAGACCACCGCGATGGAGCAGGCCCTGCACGTCGCCGCCCTCTGGCTCGACGAGGTCACCTCGATCGCCGAACTCACCGCCGCCCCCGTGCTGCTCACCCGGTCCGGGTGGACGGAGGCCACCATGCCGGTGTGGACGACCCTGGCCGAACCGGTCGCGCGCTCCATCGCCGACGCCCTCACCGGCGTGCTCGAGGAGCAGGCGCCCGAAGAGCTGAGCGGGATGCTCGGCAACGCCGGCCAGCTCATGCGCAACATCGGCGGCACCCTGTTCGCGATGCAGCTCGGGCAGGTGGTGGGCCAGCTCGCGGGCGAGGTCGTGTCCGGCGGCGATATCGGCATTCCGCTGCTGGACGGCGAGCAGCGCCAAGCCGCCCTGGTCCCTCAGAACGTCGACGCCTTCGGAGCGGGACTCGACATCCCGGTGGAAGAGGTGCGCCTCTACCTGTCGGTGCGCGAGCTCGCCCATGCCCGGCTGTTCCGCCACGCCAAGTGGCTGCGGCTGCACCTGCTCACCCAGATCACCGACTTCGCCCGCGGCATCCGCGTCGACACCGTGCGGCTCGAAGAGCTGGCTGCCGACTTCGACCCCGCCAACCCCGAGGAGCTGCGAGCCGCGATGACCAGCGGCGCGCTGATCCCGCCGAAGAACGAGGAGCAGCTCGCAGCGCTCGCCCGTCTCGAGACGATGCTCGCCCTGGTCGAAGGCTGGGTGGATGTGGTCACGGCCGCCGCGACCGGCCGACTGCCCAAGAGCGCGGCGATCGCCGAGAGCGTGCGGCGCCGGCGGGCCGCAGGAGGGCCTGCCGAGTCGGCGTTCGCCACGCTCGTCGGTTTGGAGCTGCGGCCGCGACGGTTGCGCGAAGCGGCGGCCATGTGGCAGAAGGTGTCGGATGCCGTCGGCGACGACGGCCGGGATGCGCTCTGGGCGCATCCCGACCTCATCCCCTCGGACGCGGACATCGACGACCCCTCGGCGCTGATCGCGCGGCTCACCGCCGACAGCCGCATTCCCGACGACGTCGACATGGCGATCGAGGACCTGCTCAACGACGACGGCGAGAACCGGCCGCACGAGGTGTGACTCCTCCTCCTCCCCCCTCCTCCGCGAAAGTACGTATATCTGCGTACTCTCACGGCTGAGAGCACCCGGATATCCGTGCTCTCGCGGAGGTGGGCGCGGGGGTTGTGGATGGAGCGTGCACGGCCGAACGGGTCGCGGGCATCCTGGGCGCATGGTGCTCAAGGTGCGGACCGGCGTCCCCGTGGTGTGGCGGAGTCCGAACTCGATGCAATTCGGGGTGGACGAGCCGATGGTGGTGCTGGACGACGTCGATGAGGGCACCGAGCGGATGGTGGCTGCCCTCGTGAGCGGGATCTCGCAGAGCGGGCTCGACATGATGGCGCGGAGCCTCGGGGTCCCCGCCGACGCGGTGCCGGCCCTGGTCGAGAAGCTGACGCCGGTGCTGGGGAACCACGCGTCCCCGAGCCCCGCCCGGGTTGCGGTACGGGGCACCGGGTCGCTCGCCGACGAGATTCGGCGCCTGTTGGACGACGAGGGGGTGCTCGCGGCCCCCGACGACGGCTCCCCCGACCTCGCGGTGATCGTGGCGGGCTGGCTGGTGGCGGCGGAGGATCACGGCGCGTGGTTGCGGCGCGACATCCCGCATGTGCCGGTCATCGTCGGAGACGCAGGGGTGACCGTCGGGCCCTTCGTGGAGCCCGGCAGCGGGCCGTGCCTGTACTGCGTGCAGTTGACGATGACGGATGCCGACCCGGCGTGGCCCGCGATCGCCACGCAGCTCTGGAGTCGGCAGGCGCCCGCGCTCGGCCGGCTCGCGACTGCCGAGGCCGCGGCGTTCGCCGCCCGGCGCATCCGGGAACGCCTCGCGGTGGGGGCATCGGCGATGGCGGCCTCGACAGGCTCGCCCGCCGGGGCGACCAGCTGGCGGATCGCCGCGCGCGACGGCGCCGTCAGCCCGCGCGCGTGGACGCGGCACTCGGCGTGCCGCTGCGCAGCTCCTGCAGAAAGCGACTGGGCTCCCGCTGCTGAGCCCGCGACCCCGTCCTCGACCAGGACAGCATCAGCCGGCGCCGTGCCCGCGTGATCCCCACGTAGAAGAGGCGGCGCTCCTCGTCGATCGCGGCGGGCGTCTTCGCGTAGTTGATCGGCAGCAGGCCCTCGCTCAGCCCGACCAGGAACACGGTGTCCCACTCCAGGCCCTTGGCGCCGTGCAGCGTCGAGAGCACGACGGCCGAGACGGTGAGCTCGTTGTTGCTCTCCTCCCGGTCGCTCAGCTCCTCCGAGAAGCGCTCGAGCGATACCCCGTCGGGGAGGCTCTCGGCGAAGCGCACGATCGCATCGAGGGCGTCCCAGTTCTCGCGCGGCAGCGACGAATCCTCCGGGCGGATGCTCCACCCCGCCTCGCGCGCCAGATCCGCGACGACCTTCCGCACCGACTCGTCCGGGTGCGAGCGCGCCTGCACGCGCAGAGCGGACACGACCATCCGCACCGAGTTCAGCTTGAAGAAGCTGCTCCTCCCGAGCTGGCGCACCGCGACGCCCTTCTCCTTCAAGGCCGCCTCGAGCGCGGCAGCCTGCTCGTTGACGCGGAACAGGATGGCGATCCGCTCCGGCCTGGTGCCGGCCGCCAGCTCCTTGGCGATCGCCCCCGCGACGGCCTGCGCCTCCGCCACGTCATCGTCGAAGGCGGCAGCGGCTGGCACCGGCTCCGTCGCGGTGCTGGTTGCGCGCAGCTCCAGCGCACCCGGTCGATGCTGCATCAGCCGGTTCGCCAGCGAGAGCACCGCCGGAGTCGAGCGGTAATTGCGGTGCAGCTTCACGATCTGCGCCTGCGGGAACTCCCGCTCGAACTGCAGCAGATAGGAACTGCTCGCGCCGGTGAAGGAGTAGATGGTCTGACTGGCGTCTCCCACGACGCAGACGTCGGTGCGATCGCCGCGCCAGAGTTCGAGCAGGCGGTGCTGCAGGGGTGAGACGTCCTGATACTCGTCGACCGTGAAGAAGCGGTACTGCGCGCGGACGGCCGCCAGCACGCGCGGCTCGGAGTCGAGCATCCCGGCGGTGGCCAGCAGCACGTCCTCGAAGTCGAGGCGGCGGCGATCGTCCTTCAGCTGCTCATAGCGGGTCTGGATGTCCACCACCTGGCCGATGTCGAGACCGCCGGGCATCCCGCGCCCCTGCTGCGCGGCGGCCGCGCCGTACCGTTCCAGGCTGAGCTCGCTCGTCTTGCGCCACTCGATCTCGGAGGCGAGGTCGCGCAGGGCGGCGCCGCCGAGCTTGAGGTGCAGGGCATCCCCCGCCTCGCCGATGAGCCGCGCCTTGTTCTCGACCAGCTTCGGCGACGGGCCGCCCACCACATCCGGCCAGAACTGTCCGAGTTGGGCGAGAGCGGCCGAGTGGAAGGTGCGGGTCACCGCGCCGTCCGCGCCGAGCCGGCGCAGCCGCCCGCGCAACTCGGCCGCGGCCTTCGTGGTGAAGGTGAGCGCGAGCATGCTGCCGGGCGAGTACGTGCCGGTGCGCAGACCGTGCGCGATCCGGTAGGTCAGGGCCCGGGTCTTGCCGGTGCCTGCGCCGGCCAGGATGCAGACCGGGCCGAGCAGGGCCGCCGCAGCTTCTCGCTGCTCCGGGTCGAGTCCGGCCAGCAGCTCCTCGTCGAGCGCGGAGGCTGAGGTCACCAGCGGCCGCCGTCCGGCAGCTCCCCGCCGTACCAGTCGTCGATGATGGCGCGGGCGATCGAGGTGGAGCCGGGAAGCCGGACCTCCTCCGCGGCGTTCGCGGCGGCCAGCTCATCGCGGCTGAACCAGCGCAGCTCCAGGATCTCCTCGCCGTCCGGCCTCCCGGCCGTCGAGCCTCCTGGCGCGACCCTGGCACGGAATCCGATCATCAGCGAAGCAGGGAACGGCCACGGCTGGCTGCCCTTGTAAACCGGGTCGACCACATGCACGCCCGACTCCTCGAACACCTCGCGGATCACGGCGGCCTCGAGCGACTCCCCCGGCTCGACGAAACCGGCGAGCAGCGAGAAGCGGTTCTGCTCCCACAGCGCGTTGGAGCCGAGCAGCAGGCGATCGTCGTCGTCCGTGATGCCGACGATGATGGCCGGGTCGGTGCGGGGGAACAGTTCGTGGCCGGTGTCGGGGTCGCGGCGGATCCAGCCTGCGGCATCCGGGATGCTGGGGTTGCCGGTCCGAGGCGAGTACCCGTAGCTCGCATGCCAGTTCGCGAGGGCGAGGGCCTCGGTGAAGAGTCCCGCGTCGCGCACGCTCAGCTCGGCGCCGAGCCGCAGCAGGTCGCCCCACCCCGAGGGATGGTCCGCCTCGAGCGCCGCGGCGGTCGCGTCATCCACCTGCACAGCGAGAACCGGTGCGCCGCGCGGCAGGTCGGGCTCATCCTCGACGGCACGGCCGAGGTAGAGCGCCAGCTCATGGGCGGGTGCCGCCGATCCCGGGAGGAGGACGATCGCGCCAGGGCCGGCGAGCAGCACCCTGCGCCTGTGCAGCACGATCACACGCGACGCCGGATCGGTGAGAAGGGCTGGGACGCCGAGGGGCCGGGAGAGGTGATCGCGGTCGATCGATGCACGGGAGAGCGGCAGTCGGGACCCGAAGGAGTCAGTCAATCGGGGCACCTCCGGGCAAGAGACAAAGGGCGTGGCGTGCGACTGGGCCGGGCACCGGCCGACCTACCCTGTCGTCATGGCCAGATCCCACTTCACTCTAGCCGCGCTCGCGACCTCGGCCGTGGCCGGGCTCGACGTGGCAGGAGTGCAGGCCTTCGGCTCGCTCGGGCACGGCGACTTCGATGCCGCACTGCTCACCGGGCGGGACGGCAGGCACTGGATCGTGCGGGTGCCGCGCAGCGAGCGGGCCGAGGCGGAGCAGTCAGCGGACCTGGTCGCGCTGCGAGCCATGAGCACCGGCGTGCGCAGCCGGCTCCCCTTCGCCGTCTCGACCTTCGCCGGGCAGGTCCCGGTGTCGGGAACCCGGGCCGTCGTCTACGAGTTCGTCTACGGCGGCAAAGCGGCGCTCGGGCAGATCACCCCGCAACTCGGCGCGTCGATCGGCTCCGGCATCGCGGCGATCCACGCCCTGCCCACCTCCTTCGTCGTCGATGCGGGGCTGCCGGGCCTCAGCGCCGTCGACGGCCGCCGCGCCGCGTTGGCGCTGATCGACCGAGCGGCGGCGACCGGACTCGTCCCGGCCGCGCTGCTGCAGCGCTGGGAAGCCGCGAGCGGCGAGTCAGCGCTGTGGCAGTACACGCCGACGGTGATCAACGGGTCGTTCGGTTCCGACTCGGTGCTCGTGGCATCCGAGCGGATGACCGGAGTGCTCGGCTGGCACGGCTTGCGGGTCGGTGATCCTGCGCTCGATCTGCAGTGGCTGCTCGGCGCCACGATGCCCGGTGCGACGGATGCCGCGTTCGACGCGTACAGCGCGGCGCGCGGCCAGATCGACCGCAGGCTGCGTCAGCGCGCGACCCTGCTCTCGGAACTCGAGGTGGCCCGCTGGCTGCTGCACGGCACCGAGGTGCGGAGCACCGAGATCGTCGACGACGCGGTCGAGATGCTCTCGGCCCTCACCGATGATGCGCAGGCGACGCTCGGCAGCACGGTCAGTGACGACACCGTCTCCTTGCGCACCGCGGAGCTCGACGAGCTGCTGGAGCAGGCGGAGCGCGCTCGGCGTTAGCCGCCGACGGCTGCAGGCCGTTTGACGATCCGCAGGAACTCGCGCGGCCGCCTGAGGTTGACCTGCAGCGTCAGCTGGTGGCGGCGTCCGAGGATGAGCGCGATGACCAGCCCCGCCACCAGGGGCACACCGCCCGCCACCAGGAACGCGGCCTGCGCGCCGAGGTTCTGCGCGATCCATCCCACGATCAGGCCGCCCGCCGCCTGGCCGCCGACGTTCACCATGATGTAGAAGGACATGACCCGACCGCGGATGCCGAGATTGGTCGAGAGCTGCGTCAGCGATTCGGCGGCGGTCGCGAAGGTGACGCGCGTGATCCCGATGCCGAGCAGCGCGCCGAGGAAGACCGCATACAGCGGCGCGAGCCCTGCGACCACGGTGATCGCGCCGTAGATGACCACGCCGATCACGATGGCGCGCAGCCGCAGGCGCTTGCGGCGGCTGGAGAGCAGGGCTCCGGCCAGCGCTCCCGCGGCGGCCAGCGAGCTGTACAGCCCGTAGCCCGCGGCGCCGGTGCCGTATGTGGTGTTGGCCGAGGCGGTGAACAGCACCGGGAGGTTCATCCCGAAGGTCGAGACGAAGGCCATCAGCACGATGGGCCAGAAGATCGTGGGCTTGCGGATCACGTACCGCAGCGCCTCGCGGATCTGCCCGCGCGCGGCGGAGACCCGAGGCGAACGACTGAGCTCGTGCACCCGCATCAGCGCGAGCACGAGCACGGCGACGGCCGAGGCGCCGGCGTTGATCGCGATGGACCATCCGGAGCCGACGACGACGATCAGCACCCCGCTGACCGCGGGGCCGACGAGGCCGCCCAGGTGGAAGATGCTCGCGTTGAGCGTGATCGCGTTGCGGAGCCGGTGCGATCCCACCAGTTCGGTCACGAACGCCGACCGCGATGGGGCGTCGATCGCCATCGAGCATCCCGTCACCGCGGCGACCAGGAACACCATCCAGGCCTGGGCCGCCCCGAGCAGCACGAGCACCCCGAGCATGCCGTTGAAGACCGTGCCGACCGTCTGGGTGAGGATCAGCGTGCGGTGGCGCGAGTAGCGGTCCGAGATCACGCCCGCCCACGGGCCGAGCAGCAGCGTCGGCGCGAACTGGAGAGTGACCGTGAGCCCGACGAGCGCGACATCGCCGGTCAGCTCGAGCACGAGCCAGTCGATCGCGACCCGCTGCATCCAGCCGCCGACGTTGGCGAAGAGCTGGCCGATCACGTAGAGGCGGTAGTTGTAGGCCTTGAGGGCGATGAAGGTGTCGCGCCAGCGCGGGGTCTCGGCGAGCACCGGGATGGGTTGTGTGAGGGATGCGGGGTCGACATCGCTCAGCTGCGTCACGCTCCCCAACGCTACGCGGCTGCCCATCATTCGAAAACGGAATCGAGACTATAAGTCTCATTCGATTCTTCAATGACTAGGCTCGAGCCGTGTTCGATCCCGTCCTGCTGCGCACCTTCGTCGCCGTCGCCGAGACGCTGAACTTCACGCGCGCCGCCGAGCTGCTGCAGCTCAGTCAACCGACCGTGAGCCAGCAGCTGCGCAAGCTCGAGGCGGCAGCAGGGCGCCAGCTCGTCGCGCGCGACACCCGCGCGGTCGCGCTGACGGACAACGGGGATGCGATGCTCGGCTTCGCGCGCAGCATCCTGGCGGCGCATGACGAGGCCGCAGCATACTTCACCGGCTCCGCGATGCGCGGACGGCTGCGATTCGGCTCGGCCGACGACCTGGCGCTGACCCAGTTGCCGCAGATCCTCCGCGACTTCCGCCAGCTGTACCCGCAGATCAACCTGGAGCTCACCGTGAGCCAGAGCGGCGTCCTCGCCCGGCGCCTCAGGGCCGGGCAGCTCGACCTCGTCTTCGTGAAGCAGGAGCCCGATCAGCCGGACGGCCGCGTCGTGCGGCGCGAACGGCTGGTGTGGGTGGCGCACAAGTCGCTCCAGCTCGAACCGGACCAGCCCGTGCCGCTGATCGTCTACCAGGCCCCGTCGCTGTCGCGCAACGCCGCCATCCAGTCGCTCGAGGATGCCGGCCGCACCTGGCGCATCACCTGCAACGTGCGCGAGATCAACGGCGTGCTCGCAGCCCTGCGGGCCGGGATCGGGGTGGCGGTGTTCCCGCAGAACCTGATCCCGGGCGACCTGGTGCCCGTCACCAGGTCGTTCGGGCTGCCGATGCTGGGCGAGGTCGATTTCGCGCTGCTCGACAACCCGCGCGCGGCGCGCGAGCCGGTGGATGCCCTGGTGAGCGCGATCGTCGCGCGATCCTCGCTGGGAGTGAGCGCGGCCTGACCGCTACCCGAACGCCGCCCGCCAGCGCGCCAGCAGCTCGGCCTCGTCATCGATGTGCTCCGGCCGGATGACCCGGTCGTCGGCCACGAAGTAGAAGGCGGCGGTGATCCGGCTCGGGTCGACGCCCGCCCACTTCGCGTAGGCCAGGCGGTAGAGGGCCAGCTGCAGCTGCTTGCGCTCCAGATCGGCGGCATCCTTCGGGGCTTTGCCGGTCTTCCAGTCGACGACCTCGAAGCGGGGCAGGCCGTCGTCGCCCGGCTCGAGGGCGTACACCGCGTCGATCTTGCAGATCACGATGCGGTCGTCGAAAGGCAGGTGGATCTCGCGCTCCACCTCGACGGGGCGGCGGGTCGCCCACTCCGAGGCCTCGAAGGCGGTCCGCAGGCGCTCGAACTGCTCGGCGTCGACGGCGACCGGTTCGCCATCCGCCTCGGTCCCGAGACTGTCGAGCTCATCGGCGGCGTCTCCGAGCACCGAGCGGTTCTCGACCCAGGCGTGGAACAGGGTGCCCAGCTGCGTGGCGCGGTAGGGCCGCTCCGGCATCGGCCGGCGCAGGGAGGCGGCGACGGCGCCCGGGTCATCGAGGAAGTCCTTGAAGCGCGAGGCGGGGACCCGGGCCGGCAGGGGGATCTCGATCTCGCCGCTCAGCCTGCGCGCGCGCTCGGCCAGCAGCAGTTCGAGCTCGCGCCCCCATGGCCCTTCGAGCGACGCCTGCGCCGCGTCGACGCGCGCCGCGGCGGCTTCCACCGCCGGCCGGCGGTCGCCCAAGGGGTCGGCGGGCCAGCGGATCAGCTCCGCCTCGTCGCCGAGGGGGTGCGTCGGCGACTCCGGCTCGCTCGGGAGCCTCGGCGCCAGCCCGACCTCGGCGAGTTCGGCCAGGAAGACGCTCGGACCGCGGAACCGTTTGGTCGCAGACCAGTACGAGCCGCTGAGCAGCAGGTGATCGCGCGCACGGGTCACCGCGACGTAGGCGAGCCGGCGCTCCTCGGCGCGCTCATGGGCGCGCACGGCGCCTTCGAACTCCTTGACCGCGTCGACGAATTCCTTGCGCGTGGTCGCCGCACGCCACGGGATGAACGGCAGTTCGTCGGCGTCGCCGCGGAACTCCCAGGGAAGCTGCCCGAAGCGCATCCACCCCTTGAGCCCCTGGCTCAGGGCGGGGAGCTCGCCCTCGACCATCCGCGGCACCGCCACGATGTCCCACTCGAGGCCCTTCGCGCCGTGGATGGTGAGCACCTGCACCGTGCCGGGTTCGGGGTCCTCGGGACGCGGCGAGAGATCCTCGCGCTTCTCCGCCTCCCGCAGCCAGGCCAGGAATCCGCCGAGCGTGGCGGCATCGTCGATCGCGAGGTAGCCGTCGAGCGCGTCGGCGAGCGCGTCGAGCGGCGCCGATCCGAGCGTGCGGAACGGGTTCGCGGCGACCTCGATGTCCAGCCGGAGCTCCTGCACCACCACCGCGAGGAGGTCGGGCAGATCGAGGCCGGCGAGAGTGCGCAGGTGGGCGAAGGTGCGCGCCGCGTCGCGGAGGCGCACCCGGCCCACCTCGCTGAAAGCCTCCCACTCGCTGCGCTCCGGTCGCGCCGTCGCGAGGAAGTCGAGGGCGTCGACGATCGAGCCGCGCTCGCCGCCGGACAGCGAGTCGCGCAGGCGCTCGCGCACCTCATCCGGGAGGCTGCGCTGATCGATGCCGCGCGCCTTCAGCACCGATGACAGCTCGGCCAGCTCGTGCAGGTCGCGCACCCCGATCCGCCAGCGGGACCCCGCCAGCAGGCGGATCAGCTCCATGCCGGCGTCCGGGCTGTGCAGCACCGACAGGGCGCAGACCACATCGGCGACCTCCGGCTCGGCGAGCAGCCCGCCGACGCCCAGCACGTGGTACTTGATCCTGCGTTCGCGGAGGGCAGACAGGAAGGCGCCCTGGTTCTTGCGGGCGCGCAGCAGCAGTGCCGCACTGCGCGGGCCGCCGGGCTCCGCCAGCCGATCCGCCAGCCAGTCGGCGACGGCCGCCGCCTCCTCCTGCAGCGTCTGCGGGAAGACGGTGCCCACCGCGAAAGTGCTCGCGTCGGGGCGCGCCTCCAGCCGGTCGACGGGCACGCCCGCCGACGAGGCCGCGAAGGGCTCGACCAGGCGGTTGGCGACATCCAGGATGGTGCGCCCGTTGCGCCAGCTCGTCGACAGGGAGAAGCGGGGCCCGGCACCGAACTGCCGGGGGAAGGCGTCGAGGTTGCCTGCGCTGGCGCCGCGCCATCCGTAGATCGACTGGTTGGGATCGCCGACCGCCATCACCGGATGCCCGGCGAACAGGGCGGACAGCAGCCAGGCCTGCGTGACCGAGGTGTCCTGGTACTCGTCGAGCAGCACGATGCCGTGCTGCTCGCGCTGCTCATCGGCCAGCTGCGGACGCTCCCGGATGATCTCGAGGGCAAGCGCCACCTGATCGGAGTATTCGACGAAGCCGCGCCGGCGCTTCGCCTCGTCGTACTCGGCGGCCAGGTCGACGAGCAGGTCGAGCTGCCCTACCTGCTCGATGATGCTGCCGTGCGACGCGTACTCCGCCCTGGCGCCGAGCGGCAGCTCCCAGACGGCGGCGAACTCCTGCGCGTAGCGGCGCACCGCCTCGGCGTCGCCGACGTTGTCCGCCAGCGCGCGCGACACCGAGAGAACACCCTCGGTCAGGGTGTCGAGCGAACGGTCCTGCTCGAGCAGCCGCGGATCGGTGCTGGCCGTCACGATCGAGCGGGCCAGCTGCCAGGCCGCCGCCTCGCCGAGCACGGCGCCGTCGGCCTCGCGTCCGAGGACGGCCGCGTTGTCGCGGTAGAGCCGGTTGGCATAGGCGTTGTAGGTCGCGATCTCGGGCTGTTCGAGCGGATCGAAGCCTTCTGGTGCGAGCTCGGCGGCGATCAGCTGCCCGGTCCGCATCGCGAGTCGGGCCGACAGCTCGCCCGCCGCCTTGCGCGTGAAGGTGAGCCCCAGGATCTCGGGTGGAGCGGCGATCTCGTTCGCCAGCAGCCAGAGCACCCGGTCGGCCATCGTCTCGGTCTTGCCGCTGCCGGCCCCGGCCACCACCAATGCCGGCACGTCGACGGGTGCCTCGATCACGGCGATCTGCTGCGGGGTGGGCGGCGGAAGCCCGAGCCGGCGAGCGATCTCGGTGGCGCGGACCCGCCCCCCGTCGCGACCCTTGCCCGGCTCAGTCACTCGAGACCGCCCCGACCCGGTGCAGGCGCAGCCTGGCGTGCGACTCGAAGACCCCCGTCACCTCGGCCGCGCCCGAGAAGCTGGACGCCGCGATCAGCGCCGCGGCTGCGGTCACCCGGGTGCGGAAGGCATCCAGCTGCTCCTGATCGAAGGCGCCCTGATGCGCCTCGGAGTAGAGCTTGCCGCCCGCGCCGCGCTTCACGAAGAGCAGGGTGGCGCCGCCCGGGTGGTGGCCGGGGATCCCCAGCAGGAACTCGTCCAGCGCGTGCTCGGCGTATGCCAGCTGGTAGGCGGCGAGCTGCGGATGCGCTGCAACCTCCTGCCGCGGGATCGGCGCGCCGGTCTTGAGGTCGACGATGACCACAGCGCCGTCGCTGTCCACCTCCACCCGGTCGATCGAGCCGCGCACCACCGCATCGCCGATCGTGAGCGCGAAGCGCTGCTCCGAGGCGATGGCCCTGCGGCCCGACGCGGCGAAATCGCGCAGGTACTCGGAGAGCGCGAGGGTGAACCGCCACATGGTGCGGCGCTGGCGCTCCTCGATCCACGGCGCCTCGAACTGCAACTCGCTCCAGCGCGACTCCACCGTCGCCCAGAGCCCCTCCGGGTCGGGCGAGGCCGACAATTCGAGGGCGGAATGCATGATCGTGCCGACGTTCGCGGCCATCCCGGGATCGCTGCGGGCCACCGACTCCAGGAACCAGTCGAGCGTCGACTTCTCCACCGTGTCGAGGCTCGACGGGCGCACCGGCACCGGCTCGTCATCGAACAGGCGGCGCTCGGTCGAGATCGGAGCGAAGCCGTGCCATTCCTCCGGAGCGGCACCGGGCACCCCTTCGGCGGCCAGTCGCGCGAGATTGGATGCGGCGGCCGCCCGCTCGGCGGCGCCCGACCCCTCGTCGGTCAGCACGGCCCGCAGGCACCCGGTCAGCCCGCGCAGCGAGAGCGGTGGGCGCAGGGCGAGCCCGCTCGCCTCCGCCCGCTCCCCGAGCATGGTGAGGAAGGAGCTCACCGCCTCGTCATCGTTCGCGACCGCCGTCAGCACCAGTCGCCGGCGTGCCCGCGACACCGCGAGGGCGAACAGGCGCAGTTCGTCCTCGCGCACCAGCCGCCGCTCATCGAGCGTGCTCACGTCGATGTTGAGCACGGCGCGCACCAGCTCCTGCGGCTGCAGCAGCGAGCCCCGCAACCGCATGTTCGGCCAGATCCCCTCCTGCAGACCGGCGACCACCACGGTGTCGAACTCGCGACCGACCACCGCGGACGGCGTCGCGACCAGCACCGCATCCTCCTCCGAGTGCGGCGCGAGCACATCCTCCGGGACGTCGGCGTCGAGCACATCGGCGAGGAACACGGTGGCAGGCTCATCGGGGCGGCGTTCCGAGAAGCGCTTGGCCGAGGCGAACAGGGCGACGACCGCGTCCAGCTTGCGGTTCGCCTCGCCCGCGGTCAGTCCGCTGCCCACGGCCTCCCGGTACCACCGCTCGGGAAGAGGACTGGCGGACCAGGCGAGCCAGAGCAGCTCCTCGATGGAGCCGTCGCTGCGCCGCAGCGCGTCGAGCGTGACCGCGAGCCATTCGGCCGAGCGCCCGACCGCGTGGTCGATGGTCGCGAACCTGCCCGGTGCGCTGAGCCCTTCTACGAGCAATTCGCCGGCCGGCCGCTCGCCGCCGCCGGCGAGCTCCTCGGCGCGCAGGGCGAGCCGCAGGCGCCGCAGCCCCAGCGCGTCGAGCCCGCCGAAGGGGCCGGTCAGCAGCTCCTGGGCGGCGTCGGCGTCGAGCGGGCGCCTGCCGCAGCCGACGTCGACGAGGGTCAGCAGGGCGCGGGCGGCCGGCTGGTCGCGCAGTGCGATGCCCCCGGTCGTCACGCGCACCGGCACCTCGCTCTGGGCCAGGGCGCGGCGCACCAGCTCGACCTGGGCGCGGCTGCGCACGATCACCGCGAGCTCGCTCCACGGGATCCCGTGCAGCAGATGCCGCTCGCGCAGTTCACGGGCGACGGCCGACCACTGCCGGGCCGGCGTCTTCGCGTCGACCCGGACCACCGCGGCGCCCCCGTCTGCGTCCACGGGCGCCGCTGCTCCCGGCGCGACTGCCGCCGCCCGCTGCCGGCCCGCAGCGGCAGCGCCGATCCTCTCGGTGACCAGCCGGGTCACTTCGCGCAGCGGCGCACCGTGCCGGTGGACGCGGTCGAGCACGATCGGGACGACCCCGTCGATCCGCAGCACCTCCCCCAGCCGACCGAGCACATCGGTCTCCCCGCCGCGGAAGGAGTTGGACGCCACATCCGGGTCTCCGACGGCCACGATCGCGATGCCGCGGGATGCCAGCGCGCGCAGCACCGCGAAGCTCGCCTCGGTCGCCTCCTGGAAGTCGTCGATGACGACGAGCCGGAGCCCCTCGACGCGCGGCCCCGGAGCGCCGGACCGGATCGCGGCTGCTGCGAATCGCGAGAGCTCTGCCTGGTCCAGCTGGTTCGGCCGCGCGGCACCGACCACGTCGAGGTACTCGGCGATGAATCCGGCGGCGGCCGTCCACTCCGGATGACCGTGCTCGGCACCCAGCGCAGCCAGCCGTTCCGGCGTGATGTCGAACTCCACCGCCCGGGTCATCAGCTCGCGCAGCTCCGAGCGGAAGCGCGCAGTGCCCCGCACCTGCGGGCCGAGGCCCTCCGGCCACACCGGGCCGCGCCCGTCGGCAAGGTGGCCCGCGAGCAGTTCGGCGATGTCGGCATCCTGCTCGGCGCCCGTGATCAGGCGGGGCGGTCGCGCCTCGGCGGCGCGCGCGGCATCGCCGACCACCTCGAAGGCGAACGACGCCACCGACCGGGCGAGCGGCCCTGCGGTCACCGTGTTCAGCCGCCGTGCGAGCACATCGCGCAGACGGGTCGCCGTCTCGCGCACCGGGGTGAGCACCACGAGCGAGTCCGGCTCCCAGCCGCGGGCGAGCACGCGGTCCGCCACCAGCTCCACGACCGTGGTCGTCTTGCCCGATCCCGGGGCGCCCAGCACGGCAGCGGATGCCGCATCCGGGAGGTCGATGACGGCCCGCTGGCCGGCATCCAGAACCAGCTGCTCCGGTGCGGCGGACGCCGCCCGCTCGAACCGGATCGCGCTCATGCGCCCACCGTAGCGGGCAGCGCCGACGCCGCACGTTCTGCTGTGGGTGAACCCCGCCATCGGGTCTGCACGGCATCCCGTATTCTCCGTACGTGGACATTCGCATCGGTATCGCCAACAGCCCCCGCGAGCTCAGCATCGAGTCGTCGCAGACCCCCGCGGAGGTCGAGAAGCTCGTCTCCGCCGCTCTCGACTCCGACTCGAAGTTCATCAAACTGACCGACGAGAAGGGCAAGCTCTACATCGTCCCCGTTGCATCGTTCTCCTACCTGGAGATGGGCGGCGAGGAGCGCGCCCACGTCGGCTTCGTCGCGTAGTCGCCCCTGGGCGCCCTGCTTAGACTGAAGCCGTGGAGCTCGCATACGTCACCGTGATCGGAGCCTTCATCGGCCTCGCCCTGCGCTATCTGCTCCCGGGGCGCACGGACTACGGGCTGTTCCTGCTCCCCGCTGTCGGCGGTGCCGTCACCGCGGCGGTCTGGGTCGGCCTGGTCTGGCTCGGTTTCAAGTTCGACGGCGGGTGGATCTGGGTCATCTCGCTGGTCGCATCGGGCGTTGCGTCGATCCTGGTCGCGCTGCTCGTCGTGCGCATGCGCAGGATCGGCGACGAGCGCCGGCTGCACCACCTCTCGGGCGGGCGCGCCTGAGCCCCGAAAGTGCCGCTATGCGGTGAGGCCGAGAGCATCCATCCGCCGGGTGTGCGCCGAGATCAGTTCGGTGAAGACCGGCTCGATGCGCTCCTGACCGGGCAGCTCTCCGCCGATCGCGAGGGATGACCTCGCGACCAGCATGGTGTCGCCGACCAGGCGGCGTCCCCACATCGCCAGGCGCGAGGAGAGCCGCGAACTCGCGCCGATCGCGGCGCGCAGCTCCTCGACCAGCATCTCCTGGCCCTTGTCGATGTCGAGCAGCACCGTCACCCGCTGCGACAGGCCGTCGGGCAGACCCGCGGCGAGGCCGGAGAAGAAGTCCGTGAGGAATCCTGCGGTCAGGTAGCAGGTCACCAGGGTCTCCGGCCAGTCTGCGCCCTGGGTGCGCCGGCGGTAGTCGTCCAGCGGCAGGCGGAACGGATCCATCGCCGCCACCGGGTCGATGCCCGCATCGCGCATCTCGGTGATGAGCGCCTCATGCGCCTCCAGAACCTCGGCGGTCGCGCCGCTCAGGCTGCTCTTCGCCTCGGTCGTCGGCGCGAGGACCACAGCGCGGCTCAGATTCTCGAACAGGATCAGCGCCAGGTAGGCCAGCTGCCCCAGGTACACCGGGATGGGCGGCGTCAGATCGGCGAGCTCCACCCGCGCAACATCGATCGCCTTCGAGCGAGGGCGCACATGCGGTGCGGTCGGATGCGGGCGACGACTGCGCCGGAACAGGCGCCGGAACGGGCTGGGCACGCCCCCCAGACTAGCCGCTGCCCAGCCGCAGCCCTCCCGGCCCGGTAGAATGGGATTTCTACACTTCAGACAGGCTTTTTGTGACTTTCACCGACCTCAACATCGACCAGGACATGGTCGACGCGCTCGCCGCGAAAGGGATCATCGAACCCTTCCCGATCCAGAGCCAGACCATCCCCCTCGCCCTCTCCGGGCAGGACATCATCGGCCAGGCGAAGACGGGAACCGGCAAGACCTTCGGTTTCGGCCTCCCGCTCATCCAGGCGCTCGGCACCGACCCGGCACCTGGCGTGCAGGCGCTCGTCGTCGTGCCGACGCGCGAGCTGTGCGTGCAGGTGGCCGAAGACCTCGATCTCGCGGCATCCAACCGTCCAACCCAGATCGTCGCCATCTACGGCGGCAAGGCCTATGAGGGCCAGGTGGAGCAGCTCAGGGCCGGAGCTCAGATCGTGGTCGGCACACCCGGTCGTCTCCTCGACCTCGCCGGGCAGCGGCTGCTCAGCCTCAAGGACGTCAAGGTGATGGTGCTCGACGAGGCGGACAAGATGCTCGACCTGGGCTTCCTGCCCGACGTCGAGAAGCTGTTCGCCCAGACCTCTCCGACCCGCCACACCATGCTGTTCTCCGCGACGATGCCCGGCCCGGTCGTTGCTCTCGCGCGCCGCTTCATGAACAAGCCGATCCACATCAGGGCGACCGATCCGGATGAGGGCCTCACCCAGGCGAACATCAAGCACGTCATCTACCGGGCGCACTCGCTCGACAAGGATGAGGTGATCGCACGCATCCTGCAGGCCGAGGGCCGCGGCAAGACCATCATCTTCACCCGCACGAAGCGCGCGGCGGCCAAGCTCGTCGAGGAGCTCAACGACCGGGGCTTCAACGCCGCTGCCGTGCACGGCGACCTCAACCAGGAGCAGCGCGAGCGGGCCATGGCCGCGTTCAAGGCCGGCAAGAAGGACATCCTGATCGCCACGGATGTCGCGGCCCGCGGCATCGACGTCAACGACGTCACCCACGTGATCAACCACACGGTGCCCGACGATCCGGACACCTACCTGCACCGCGCAGGACGCACCGGGCGCGCGGGCAAGACCGGAATCGCGGTCACCTTCGTCGACTGGGACGACCTGCACAAGTGGGGGCTCATCCACCGCGGCCTGCAGTTCGGACCCGCCGAGCCGGTGGAGACCTACTCCTCGTCCCCGCACCTGTTCACCGACCTGGACATCCCGGCCGGCACGAAGGGGCGCCTGCGCGCCTCGACGCTGGTGCGAGAGCCGCGAGCCCGCACCGCGGGTTCCGCCGGCGATCGCTCCGGCTCCGGCTCCGGCTCCGGTGATGGCGGCTCCCGGCCTCCGCGTCAGCGGAACCGCGGCGGTGGAGGATCCGGCACTGCCTCTGCTCCGCACACGGAGGGCAACCCGGCGCACCAGGAAGCGGGCGGCGGCACCCACGACGGCACCGCGCCGACCCGTCGTCGTCGCACCCGGCGCCGCACCGGCGGCGCCGGCGGGAGCGCCTCGGCGCCACCGGCGGCCTAGGCGGAATTCAGCCGCGGAAGGGCACAGCGCCCGTGCCCTGCTCCACGATCTGCTCGTAGACCTCGCGGGATGTGGTGTTCTCGCCCAGCCGGTTCGGCTTGCCCTCGCCGTGGTAGTCGCTCGAGCCGGTGACGACGACGCCGAACTGGCGGGCCTTCGCCTCCCACTTCTTGGAATCGCCGTGCACATTGTCGCGGTGGTGCGCCTCGAGACCGAACAGGCCGGCATCCACCAGCGCTCTCAGCCGATCGTCGGTGAGCAGCCCGTTCGGGCCGCGCGCCCCCGGATGCGCGATCACCGGCACCCCGCCGGCCTCCGCGATCAGCCGCACCCCGACGACGGGCTCCGGCGCATCGTGCGGCTGGTAGTAGCCCCCCTGCCAATGCAGGATGCCCTGGAACGCCGCGCCGCGATCCATCACATAGCCGCGCGCCACCAGCGCGTCGGCGATGTGCGGCCGCCCGATCGTCGCGCCCGGCGTGGTCTGCGCGAGCACGTCATCCCAGCTGAGGAGGGGGTAGTCCTTCACGATCCGCGACACCATCGTCTCGGCGCGATGCAGCCGCTCCTCTCGGATCTGCTCGGTCGTGGCGACGAGGGCGGGGTTCGCGGGATCCACCAGATAGCCGAGCACGTGCACGCTCGCGAGCTCCAGCTGGGTGCTCAGTTCCAGGCCGGGCAGCACGGTGATCCCGGTGCCGCGCGCGGCGTCGAAGGCTTCGGTCCAGCCCGCGGTCGAGTCGTGATCGGTCAGCGCGATCACGTCGAGCCCGGCCAGCACGGCGGCCCCGATCAGCTGTGCGGGGGTCTCGGTGCCATCGGAGACGCTGCTGTGCGCGTGCAGATCGATCAGGCCGGGCATCCCCCCATCGTATGGCCGTAGCCGCGGAGCGCACCGGCGCGGAGGCAGCGGTTAGGCTCGTCAAGCCATGACCCGCCGCATCCTCGGCGCGGCGATCGTCGTGATCGTCGCAGCCGCACTGCTCCTCGCCGCCTGGCCCCAGCTGTTCGGGCTCGAGCGGCAGCCCGGCGTCGCCCAGGTGGTCTCCCTGCGAGGTCTCGCGGCCGCCGTGTCGGGCGTCGGAGTGATCGCCTTCCTGCTCATCGCCCTGATCTCGAGACGGATGCGCCGACTCGCCGGCACCCTGGCGCTGATGCTGCTCGTCTTCACGGGCGTCGGCGCGGCCGTGCTGGCGACCCGCGGCACCACTCCCGCCGGGTTCCAGACCAAGGCCGAAGCCGACATCACCGTGCTGAGCTGGAACACCCTCGGGGATGCCCCCGGTGCCGCGGAGATCGCGAGGCTCGCGCTGGCCCAGCACGCGGACATCGTCGCCCTGCCCGAGACCAGCGCCGCCACTGCTGACGCGGTGAAGCAGGTGATGACCCAAGGCGGATCGCCGATGCAGCGCCTCTCGGTCAGCTTCGACCAGGTGTCCAAGTCGCACACCACCTCCCTGCTGATCAGCGGCCACCTGGGCGGATACCTCGTCGATGACAGCCACGGCAGCACCCGCAGTCTGCCGAGCGTGGTCGCGGTGCCGGTGGACGGCGACGGGCCGACCATCGTGGCCGCGCATCCGGTGTCGCCGGTGCCGGGCGAGATGGCGGATTGGCGCCAGGGGCTGAGCTGGCTCGCGGACCGCTGCACCGGGGACACGATCGTCGCGGGCGACTTCAACTCGACCCTCGACCACTATGCCGGTCTGACGACCGCGACGGCGACCGGCGATGGCGACCTCGGTGCCTGCTTCGATGGTGCACGAGCCGAGAGGTCGGCGGGCATCGGGACCTGGCCGACCTCGCTGCCGGAACAGCTCGGCACGCCGATCGACCACGTGATGGCCACCGGCGGCTGGACCTTCGTCGGCTTCCGGGTGATCGGCAACGAAGACGGCGCTGGCAGCGATCACCGGCCGGTGGTGGCGCAGCTGCGACCGGCCGGCTGAGCCCGGTGCGTGGGAGGATGGATGCCATGGCCGACTCCTCCTCCACGCCTCCCGCCGCTCCTGCGGACGTGAACTCGAACCGCTCCACCACACCGGTTTCGACCTCGTTCCGCGACTACATCGCGACGCAGTGGGCGGACCGCGACGAGACCCTCCCCGCGCCCCGCGAGGCTGCAGCCTTCGCGGCCGCACGCCGCCAGCGCATCTCGGCGATGCATCCGGGTGAACGCCTGATCGTGCCGGCGGGGCCGGCGCGCGTGCGCTCGAACGACACCGACTACGCCTACCGCGCGCATTCCGCCTTCTCGCACCTCACCGGGTGGGGTGCCGACGCCGTCCCCGACAGCGTCCTCGTGCTCGAACCCCGGTTCGAGCAGAGGGAGGGCGGCATGGAGCCCGCCGCCGCCGGCCACGACGCGACCCTGTACTTCCGGCCCACCGCAGGACGCGACTCCGACGAGTTCTACGCCAACGCCGCGATCGGCGAGTTCTGGCTCGGACCGCGGCCATCGCTCGCGCATGTGGCGGCAGATCTGGCGCTGGCCACGATGCCGCTGTCCGCCCTCGAGGACGTGCTGGAGTCGACCGACGCCACCACCCGGATCGTCCGCGAGGCCGACCGCGATCTCACCGATCAGGTGGACGGCCGCCGTCTGCTGAACGCCGAGCTGCCCGAGCCCGGTGCCGAGGGCGCGATCCACGGCGGCAGCGCCGGCACGATCGACACCGACGGCGACGCCGTGCTGCTGAGGGACTTGAGCGAGCTGCGGCTGGTGAAGGATGCCTGGGAGATCGGCCAGCTGCGCGCCGCGATCGCCGCCACCAAGCAGGGCTTCGACGATGTGATCGCCGACCGTCCCGCGATCACGGCTCACCCCCGCGGCGAGCGCCTCGTCGAAGGGACCTTCAACCGCCGCGCCCGGGCCGAGGGCAACCAGGTCGGGTACGACACGATCGCGGCGAGCGGACCGCACGCCTGCGTCCTGCACTGGACCACCAACGACGGCCCCGTCGTGCCGGGCGAGCTGATCCTGATCGACGCGGGCGTCGAACTCGACAGCCTCTACACGGCGGACATCACACGCACGCTCCCGGTCGACGGCAGCTTCACCGAGGTGCAGCGCCGCGTGTACGAGGCCGTGCTGCAGGCGGCGGATGCAGCGTTCGCGATCGTGCGGCCCGGCATCCGGTTCCGCGAGATCCACGCCGCGGCGATGGCCGTGATCGCGCAGAGGACTGCGGAGTGGGGCTTCCTGCCGGTGAGCGCGGCTGAGTCGCTCGACCCCGACGTCCAGTACCACCGGCGCTACATGGTGCACGGCACCTCGCATCACCTCGGGCTCGACGTGCACGACTGCGCCCAGGCGCGTCGCGAGCTCTACCTGGACGGCATCCTGGAACCCGGGATGGTGTTCACGATCGAGCCCGGTTTGTACTTCCAGCCAGACGACCTGACCGTTCCCCCGGAGTACCGCGGCATCGGCGTCCGGATCGAGGACAACGTGCTCGTGACGGAGAGCGGCGCCGAGAACCTGTCGATCGGCATCCCGCGGACCGCTGACGACGTGGAGGCGTGGCTGTCGGGCGCGGCGGCGTAGCGGCCTTCCCGG
>WOYR01000144.1:25491-30063 GCA_011620705.1 Microbacteriaceae bacterium
CGCTGACGACGTGGAGGCGTGGCTGTCGGGCGCGGCGGCGTAGCGGCCTTCCCGGTGCCGCCTCCCCGTGCCGCCGCCCCCGTGCCGCCACTCGCTTCGGTTCGTGCGAAATCGGCGGCATCGCGCACCACGACGACGGTTTCGCACGAATCCCGGCTGGATGCGGGACCCGCGGCCGGCGGTAGCGGCGCCTTCGCTCAGGACTGAGCGTCCAGCGGCGTCGCGATGATCTGCTGGGCCTGCGCGATCGAGTCGGCAGGGACCAGCACCTGGTAGTTCGAGGCGAGCACCTGCTTGGTGGAGTCGAAATCGCGTTTGCGGCGGTTGATCGCATAGGTGACCAGCTGGAAGAACAGGCCGAAGGCGGCACCGATCAGGATCGCCGCGACGAACAGGCCGGTGTTGAAGCCGACCGTCACGAAGGTGAAGAGGAAGCCGAGGAACAATCCGAACCAGGCCCCGCTCAGCGCGCCCGCGAGCGCTGCGCGGCCCCAGGAGAGCTTGCGGGTAACCCTCTCGACGGATTTGAGGTCGTTGCCGACGATCGAGACCTGCGAGACGGGGAAATCGGCCTTCGCGAGGTGGTCGACGATCGCCTGGGCCTCGGAATAGGTGTCGTAGGTGCCGAGCACGTCCCCGGTCGGAACGCGCTGGAGGTCCGGCAACCGGGAAGCGAACATGGAGTTGGGGTCGGTCATGGCGCCGAGCCTACCGCCGGGGCGCGAGTAAGGTTCCTGTGTGAGCGCCGCGAGAGTCTTCGTCGCCCGATTGGCCGGGTGCTCCGTCTTCGACCCCGCGGGCGACAAGGTCGGCAAGGTGCGCGACGTGCTGGTGGTCTACCGCAGCACGGATGCCCCGAGCGTCGTCGGCCTGATCGTCGAGATCCCGGGCAAGCGGCGCGTGTTCCTGAGCATCGGGCGCGTCACCAGCATCGGCGCCGGCCAGATCATCACCACAGGTCTGATCAACCTGCGCCGCTTCGAGCAGCGCGGCGGCGAGGTGCGGGTGATCGCCGAACTGCTGGGCCGCAAGGTGGTGCTGAAAGACAAGACGGGCGAGGCCACGATCGAGGATGTCGCGATCGAGGAGACCGCGCCGGGCGAGTGGTCCGTCTCCGAGCTGTTCCTGCGTCGCCCGCGGGCCGGCGCCTCCCCCTTCGGCAAGGGGCCGACCGTCTTCGCAACCTGGGAGCAGATCCGGGAGAAGAAGAGCGGTGGCGAGGCCCAATCGGCGGAGCAGCTGATCGCCACGTACTCCGAGCTGCTGCCGGCCGACCTGGCCAGCACCCTGCTCGACCTGCCGGAGGAGCGCCGGCTCGAGGTCGCGGAGGAGCTGCCGGACGGCCGGCTCGCCGACGCGCTGGAGGAGATGAGCGAAGAGGACCAGGTCGAGCTGATCAGCCGGCTCGACGACGACCACGCCGCCGACGTGCTCGACCAGATGCAGCCGGATGACGCGGCCGACCTGATCGCGCAACTCGGCGAGGAGCGCGGCGAGGCCCTGCTCGGGCTGATGGAGCCGGAGGAGGCCGAGGACGTGCGCTTCCTGCTCTCGTACCCGCCGGACACGGCCGGCGGCCTCATGACGACCGAGCCGATCATCGTGTCGGCCGACGCCACCGTGGCCGAGGGGCTCGCCCTCATCCGGCGCCACGAGCTGGCCCCTGCGCTGGGCGCCGCGGTCTGCGTGACCCTCCCTCCCTACGAGCCGCCGACCGGCCGGTTCCTCGGGGTCGTGCACTTCCAGCGGATGCTGCGCTACCCGCCCCATGAGCGGCTCGGCACGCTGCTCGACCCCAGTCTCGAGCCCGTGACGGCGCACACCAGCGCGGCGGAGGTCTCGCGCATCCTGGCCAGTTACAACCTGGTCTCGCTCCCCGTCGTGGATGAGAACCACCGACTCGTCGGGGTGGTGACCATTGATGATGTCCTCGACTATCTGCTGCCGGACGACTGGCGGAGCTCCTCCGGCGACGAACCCCGCCCGGTGAGCACCTCGACCGCAGCCATTCCGACCAGGAGGAGGGCATCGCATGGCACGCGCAGCTAGCGGCTCCCGCCGCGAGACCCGACTCGACAGCCCGAAGGGCCTCCGCACCAACTTCGCCTCGCGCTTCGGCGGGAGCTCGTTCAACAGCGGCGACCGATTCGGGCGCTTCTCGGAGGCCTTCGCCCGGGCGATGGGAACCACCTGGTTCCTGTTCGCCTTGACGGTCATCGTGATCGTCTGGCTGATCTGGAACTCGGTGGCGCCGCGCCCCGTTCAGTTCGACTCCCACCTGACGAACTTCACCCTGCTGACGCTGATCCTCTCGCTGCAGGCCTCATACGCCGCGCCCCTGATCCTGCTCGCCCAGAACCGGCAGGACGACCGGGACCGCGTGCAGATCGAGCAGGATCGCCAGCGCGCCGAGCGCAACCTGGCCGACACCGAGTACCTGGCGCGCGAGGTGGTGTCGCTGCGCCTGGCGATGAAGGATGTGGCGACCAAGGACTTCATCCGCGCCGAGCTGCGCGCTCTGCTCGAGGAGCTCGACGGGCCGGCCAAGGCCGTCAAGGAGCCAGCGCAGAAGGCCGTGCCGCGCTCCGCCAAGCCGGCGGCTCCGGTCAAGCCGCCCGCCAAGTCCGCGAAATGAACTCCGAGCCGCTGCTCGCTGCGCTGTCCCGGGTGCAGGATCCCGAGATCCGGCGGCCGATCACCGAACTCGACATGGTGCGGTCGGCGACGATCGCCGACGGGGTCGCGTCGATCGAGCTGAAGCTGACGATCGTGGGATGCCCCGCCGCCGACCGCATCGAGGCGGATGTGCGGGCCGCCGCGGCCGCGGTGGAGGGGGTCGTCCGGGTCGAACTCGAGGTCGGAGTCATGACCGCCCCCGAACGCGACGCCCTCACGACCCGACTGCGCGGCACCAGGAAGCAGCAGTTCGGCCCCGACTCGCTGACCAAGATCTTCTGCATCTCGAGCGGAAAGGGCGGGGTCGGCAAGTCCACGGTGACCGCGAATCTCGCGGTCGCGCTGGCCGCGCGCGGGCTGCGGGTCGGGCTGGTCGATGCCGATGTCTTCGGCTTCTCGATCCCCGGCATCCTGGGCATCGCGGGCGTCCAGCCGACTCGGGTCGGCGACATGATCCTGCCCCCCGTCGTCCACGGCGTGAAGGTGATCTCGATCGGGATGTTCGTCGCCGGGCGGACGGCTGTGAGCTGGCGCGGGCCGCTGCTGCACCGCACGATCCAGCAGTTCCTCACCGAGGTCTGGTTCGGGGACCTCGACGTGCTGCTGCTCGACCTGCCGCCAGGCACCGGCGACGTCGCGATCTCGCTCGGCCAGCTGCTGCCGCAGGCCGAGGTGATCGTGGTCACCACCCCGCAGCCGGCCGCCGCGGAGGTGGCGGAGCGCAGTGCGCTGGTCGCGCGCCAGACCGGCCAGACCGTGATCGGGATCGTGGAGAACATGACAGGACTCGCCCAGCCGGACGGCAGCGTGCTCGAGCTCTTCGGGCACGGCGGCGGGGATGAGCTGGCGGCCCGGCTGGAGGTGCCGGTGCTGGCTCGGATCCCGTTGAGCGTCGCGCTGCGCGAAGGCGGCGACATCGGCGAGCCGATCGTGCTCGGCAGGCGGGACCAGGAAGCCGAAGCCGATGCCGGCGCTGATGGGGGAGCCGAGGACCCGGCAGCGCGCGCCATCCTGGCGCTCGCCGACACGCTCGCGACGCGCGCGAGGGGGCTCCCCCGCCGCCCCCTCCCGTTCACGGCCTCGCGGTAGTCCCGGGGCAGGGAGCTCCGGACTACGACGTCAAGCTCCGCCTCCTCACCTACGCCTGACTAGCGCGATGCGGGAGCGATCCCTAGGCTGCGATGCCAACCGAGGGTGGAACACTCCGGGTGCGATCACCACGAAGAGCCGCGGGAGAGTCCGTGATCGCGTACCTCGAGTCGGCCGGGCGACGACTCTGGGTCCGGCTGTCGGAGACGCCCGTGGGAGACGAGCCGTGGGCCGAATCAGTCGCGCAACAGGAGGCCGGCGCCGAAGGCCGTGTTGACTAGGACGGCGAAATCGAGCTGTTCTTGGAGCCAGTGTTCCTGGGGTCGCTCCCGAAGGACGCGACCTGGTCCGCGGCAGCTTTCGCCTGGAGCCCGGCTGCGTCCTAGCGGGAGGCTGCCGGCTCAGTCGGAGGCTCGGCTCGGCGTCGAGCTGGGCATCATCGGCGTCCAGTCGTTCCCGTCCTGGCGCACCTGGACGGTGACCTCGTCACCGGGGTCGACGCCGTCCGGGGTGTCGACGACGAACGTCCACGTCTTGAGGTCGGCGGTGCAGAAGGGGCCTCCCGTTTGTGCGACTTCGATCACGATCCTCTTCGACGAGGATGCCCGAACGGATGTCGCGGCAGGCGGGCAGTTGGAGCTTGCGTCGGTGGTGACGGCGACCTTGGACCCGTTGTCCTGCCAGGTCGCTACTGGCCCGTCGAGAGGCTTCCGGTCGACACCAGGCGGGCTGCCCGCATAGGAGTAGGAGGAGGACGCGATCGACTGCACGCATCCCGCGAGGGTGAGAGCAGTTGCTGACGCGAGT
>WOYR01000195.1 GCA_011620705.1 Microbacteriaceae bacterium
TGACGGCGATCTCGGCGGTCGGCCACGCGTAGTTGAGGTCCGCCCCGAGCTGCTTCGATCCCATGACGATGTATGCGCCCCCGTAGGCCTTGCGGGTGATGACGGTGACCAGCGGCACGGTGGCTTCGGCGTAGGCGTAGAGCAGCTTCGCGCCGCGGCGGATGACGCCGGTCCACTCCTGGTCGGTGCCGGGCAGGTAGCCGGGCACATCGACCAGCGTGACGATCGGGATCGAGAAGGCGTCGCAGAAGCGCACGAAACGGGCCGCCTTCTCGCCCGCCTGGATGTTGAGGGTGCCTGCCATCTCCTTGGGCTGGTTGGCGATGATGCCGATCGACCTCCCTTCGACGCGGGCGAACCCGATCAGGATGTTGGGCGCGTAGAGCGGCTGCACCTCGAGGAAGTCGGCATTGTCGACGAGGTGGTCGATCACCGTCTTCATGTCGTACGGCTGGTTGGGCGAGTCCGGGATGATGGCGTTGAGCTTGCGGTCCTCGTCGGTGATCTCGAGTTCCACCTCGCTCTCGTAGACCGGCAGCGGCGCCAGATTGTTGTCGGGCAGGAAGCCGATCAGGGCGCGGGCGTAGTCGAGGGCGTCGTCCTCATCGCTGGCGAGGTAGTGGGCGACGCCGCTGACGGTGTTGTGGGTCAGCGCCCCGCCGAGCTCCTCCATGCCGACGTCCTCGCCGGTCACGGTCTTGATCACATCGGGTCCGGTGACGAACATCTGGCTGGTCTTGTCGACCATGATCACGAAGTCCGTCAGCGCGGGGCCGTAGACCGCGCCGCCGGCTGCCGGGCCCATGATGATCGAGATCTGGGGGATCACGCCGGAGGAGCGGGTGTTGAGGCGGAAGATCTCGCCGTATTTGCCGAGGGCGACGAATCCCTCCTGGATGCGCGCGCCGCCCGAGTCGAGCATGCCGATGATCGGAACGCCGGTCTTGAGGGCCAGCTCCATCACCTTGATGATCTTCTCGCCCGCGACCTCGCCGAGCGAGCCGCCGAAGATGGTGAAGTCCTGCGAGTACACGGCCACCTGGCGGCCCAGGATGGTGCCGGTGCCGGTGACCACCGCATCGCCGTACGGGCGCTTGCTCTCCATGCCGAAGGCGTGGGTGCGGTGCCGGACGAACTCGTCGAGCTCGACGAACGAGCCCTGGTCGAGCAACTGCTCGATGCGCTCGCGGGCGGTCTTCTTGCCCCTGCTGTGCTGCTTCGCGATCGCCGCCTCGCCGCTCGCGGTCACCGCCTCGTGGTAGCGGATCCTCAGGTCGGCGAGCTTCCCGGCCGTGGTGAAGAGGTCGGGGGCTGCGGAGGGGCTCGCCGCGGCGGGCTTGGAGTGGGCGGCGTCGGCAGTCACGCTGTTCAGCCTAGCGAGGGCGGAGCGGCGGATGCGGTTGGGGGAGTCCCACAAAGAAGCGGCCGAAGCGTGGTGCTATTCGACCGCAGTCGTCGAGCGGGCAGGCGCGGGGCGCCGCCGGCCGAAGCGGCGCGCCACCCCCCATTGCGTGACCCGCCACATGGCCTCGAGCACGATCCGGGTGTTCATCTTCGAGACGCCGCGACGGCGATCGGTGAACACGATCGGCACCTCGGCGACTGCGATCCCGGCGTCGAGCACCCGCCGCGTCATGTCGATCTGGAAGCAGTAGCCCCGCGACTCGACACCCGCGAGATCCAGGGCCCGCAGCACGTCGGCGCGGTAGGAGCGGAATCCGGCTGTGGCATCCTTCACGGCGATCGCGAGCGCGAGCCGGGCGTAGACGTTCCCGGCGCGGCTGAGCAGGCGCCTGCCGGCCGGCCAGTCCACGAAGCCGCCGCCGGGGACCCAGCGCGATCCGATGATCATGCCGGCGTGATCCGGCTCGTCGAGGCGGTCGATCAGCGCTGGCAGGGCGCCCGCCGGGTGCGAGCCGTCGGCATCCATCTCGATCAGGATGTCGTAACCCGCGTCGAGCGCAGCGGCGAAGCCGGCGAGGTACGCGCCTCCGAGGCCCGCCCGATCGGCGTGATGCAGCACGGCGACGTGGGAGTCCGCGGCGGCGAGCCGGTCGGCCAGCTCGCCGGTGCCGTCCGGGCTCGAGTCGTCGACCACGAGGATGTGCGCCTCGGGCGCCGCGCCGCGGATCGCGTCGACCGCCTGCGCGAGATTCTCCACCTCGTTGTAGGTGGGGACGATGACCACCGCGCGCCTCGGACCGCTCGGGTCCGGCGTCGAGGCAGTCATGGTCAGGCCAGCGTACGTGATGCCCGGCCGTAGGCTTGCCGCATGGAGCCGCAGCTCGCCCGCAGCCGGAGCGCCGTCCCGCGCCTGCTCTGGCGCGACTCGGCAGGGTCGACGAACTCGGAGCTGATCGCTCTCGCCGCGGACGGCGCCCTGCCGTCCTTCACGACCCTCGTGACCGACGATCAGACCGCCGGTCGCGGGCGGCTCGACCGCGCATGGGTCGCCCCGGCCGGCACCGCGCTGGCGATCTCGGTGCTGGTGCGCCCGGAGCTCCCGTTCCGGGACTCTATGGCGCCCGCGGCCATGGGCTGGCTGCCGCTGGCGGCTGGAGTGGCGATGGCCGGCGCGGCCGCCGAGGTGCTCCCGGCCGGTGCTGCGGTCGGGGTCAAGTGGCCGAACGACGTGCAGATCGGGGGGCTGAAGGTCTGCGGCATCCTGTCCGAACTGGTTCCGGCCCAGCTGTCGTCGGGTGCGCTGTCGTCGGGTGCGCCGTCGTCCGGCCCCGCGGTGGTGATCGGCGCAGGCGTCAACGTGACGATGACGGCTGGGCAGCTCCCGGTCCCGACGGCGACCTCGCTCGTGATCGCGGGCGCGGACCCGGCCCAGCTCGAGGACCGCGTGCTGGACGCCTACCTGCGCGGCCTCACGGCGCTGGTGACCGGGCTCTGGCAGCACGGCGGGGATGCGGAGCGCAGCGGGCTCCGCGCCGAGGCGGTCGCGCGGTGCACGACCATCGGGCGCGCGGTCCGTGTGGAGCTGCCGGGCGGCGCGGAACTGCACGGCACCGCGGTCGGGATCGACCCGCTCGGGCGGCTCGAGGTCCGTGACGGCTCCGGGCGTGTTCAGCCGATTGCGGCGGGGGACGTCATCCACCTGCGATAGGAATGAGCCATGCCTGCCGCCGCGAGTCCCGAGACGGTCGTGGTGCGCCTGCGGCCCGCCGCGCGAGCCCTCGTGCTGCCCACCGCCGCCCTGCTGGCCGACATCGCGGCGGTGTCGTACTTCGCCGGCTCGCTGCCGGAGACGTGGATGACCTGGGCCCTCCTCGGCGCAGGCGCCCTGGTGCTCCTGCTCCTGTTCCTGCTGCCGCTGACACGCTGGCTGTCGCAGAACTACACGATCACCACCCGGCGGATCATCATCCGCTCCGGGCTCCTGGTGCGCTCCCGTCAGGAGCTGCTGCACAGCCGCGGCTACGACGTGACGGTGCGCCGCTCGGGGCTGCAACTGCTCTTCCGCAGCGGGGACGTGCTGATCAACACCGGGCTGGAGCATCCGGTGCTGCTGCGCGACGTGCCGCGAGCCGATCTGGTGCAGTCGGCGCTGCACGAGCTGATGGAGGCGGCTGTCAATCCGATCGGGGCGCGACGGCAGTGGGAGCAGTCGCACCGCCCGCCGTCCGACGAGACGGGCGAGACGGGCGAGCCGTCGGCGGGGTGGGCGCCGTGACGACGGGTGCGTCCGGTGCCTCGACGACGGGTGCCTCTCGTGCCTCGACCTCGGGGAACAGCGCGGGCTTCGGCTCGCCCCGGCGCGGCGAGAACACCCACAGCCGGTAGAGCGCGAAGCGGAAGGCCGTTCCGAGCGCGAGCCCGATCACGTTCGAGGAGATGTTGTCGGCCAGCAGCGAGGTGAAGCCCAGCACGTAGTGCGAGATGAAGAGGCAGAACAACCCGATCAGCAGGCCTCCGACGCTGACGATCCCGAACTCGATCCCCTCGCGCAGCAGCTGGGGGCCGCGGTGCTCCCGGAAGGTCCAGAAGCGGTTGCCGATCCAGTTCACGATGATCGCCAGCACGGTCGAGATGATCTTCGCGAAGACCGGGCCCTCGTGGATGCTGGCGGGATCGAACACGGTCGCGCGCAGCAGATTGAAGACGCCGAAATCCACCAGCAGCCCGACGCCCCCCACCAGCCCGAAGCGGGTGAATTGCAGCAGGAGCTTGCGCATGGCGGACGATGTCTCGATTCCGGGGACAATGGGCGGAGACTCGAAAGTCTATCGATCGCCCATGTGGCCCCCTCTGGAGAGGTTCTGTGAAAGATTCGGATCTGCTCATGAGCACCCCGTCCAGGCCGGTTCCGTGATCGTCGGCGTGATCGGGGGCGGGCAGCTGGCCCGCATGATGGTGCCGCCCGCGGTGGAACTGGGCATCGGCATCCGGGTGCTGGCCGAGGTCGAGGGCTCGTCGGCGGCGATCGCGGCGACGGTGGTGGGCGATTACCGGGATGCCGCGACCGTTCTCGCGTTCGCGCGCGGCGTCGACGTCGTGACCTTCGATCACGAGCATGTGCCCCAGGCCGTGCTCGCCGCGCTCGTGGAGGCCGGGCACGCCGTGCATCCCGGTCCGGACGCGCTGGCCGTCGCGCAGGACAAGCTGGTCATGCGCGAGCGGCTCGGCGCGATCGGGGCGCCGGTGCCCGACTGGGCTGCGGTGCACGATGCCGCCGGGCTGCGCGCCTTCCTGGCGGACCATGGCGGCCGCGCCGTCGTGAAGACGCCGCGCGGCGGCTACGACGGCAAGGGGGTGCGGGTCGTCCGCGACGCCGCCGACGCCGAGGACTGGTTCGCAGCGGGCGGCCCGCTGCTCGTCGAGGAGCTGGTGGACTTCCGGCGCGAGCTGGCGCAGCTCGTCGCCCGTCGCCCATCGGGGCAGGTGCGCGCCTGGCCGCTCGTGGAGACGGTGCAGCGCGACGGCGTGTGCGCCGAGGTGTTCGCGCCCGCGCCGCAGGCCGGCGGGCTCCCGGCCGAGGCCGCAGCGCTCGCCGGACTCATCGCGACCGAGCTCGGGGTCACCGGCGTGCTCGCAGTGGAGCTGTTCGAGGACGCCGACGGCCGCCTGCTCGTCAACGAGCTCGCGATGCGCCCCCACAACACCGGGCACTGGACGATCGACGGCGCCGTCACCAGCCAGTTCGAGCAGCACCTGCGGGCCGTGCTGGATCTGCCGCTCGGCGATCCGTCGCCGACCGCGCCGTGGAGCGTCATGGTGAATGTGCTGGGCGGGCCGGCGGGTGCGACCATGCCCGACCGCTACCGCGCGGCCCTCGCCGATCGGCCGGAGGTGAAGTTCCACTCGTACGGCAAGCAGCCGCGCCCCGGGCGCAAGGTGGGCCACGTCACCGCCACCGGGACCGAGCTCGACGACACCGTCGCGCGCGCCCGCGCGGCAGCCGGGTTCTTCCAGGACTGACCTTTACGATGGCATCCGTGCCAGCGCCTCACGCCTCCGCCTCGGCGGGCTCCGCACCGATGGTCGCGGTGGTGATGGGCTCCGACTCCGACTGGGACGTGATGAGCGAGGCGGCGGCAGCGCTGGCCGAGTTCGCCATCCCGTACGAGGTCGAGGTCGTGTCGGCGCACCGCACCCCGAAGCGGATGATCGCCTTCGGCTCCGAGGCGGCCGGCCGCGGCATCCGGGTCATCATCGCCGGCGCGGGCGGCGCCGCGCACCTGCCGGGGATGCTCGCCTCCGTCACGACGCTGCCGGTGATCGGCGTGCCGGTTCCGCTGGCGAAGCTCGACGGGCTCGACTCGCTGCTGTCGATCGTGCAGATGCCGGCGGGGATCCCGGTCGCCACCGTGTCGATCGGCGGGGCGCGCAATGCCGGGCTGCTGGCCGCGCGCATCCTGTCCACCTCCGACGCGGGCCTCGCGGCCCGGCTGGGGGAGTTCGCTGCAGGACTCGAGGCCCTGGTCGTC
>WOYR01000058.1 GCA_011620705.1 Microbacteriaceae bacterium
CCAGCCCGTTCCTGGCGGCGGAGCGCGGCGAGCTGGACGGCGTGATCGAGCCGGCTGCGACGCGCGTCGCGATCATCAAGGCGCTGCGGGCGCTGCGCACCAAGCGGGCCAGCCTGCCGCCGAAGAAGCATGGGAACATCCCGCTGTGATGAACGAGGAGTCCGGGGCCCCCGCCGACGACATCCGCATCACGGAGGGCAACCCTTCCGACGAAGAGGTCGCTGCGGTGACCGCGGTGCTCAGTGCAGCCCTCGAGGAGCTGGCGAGCGCGAGCAGGCGGCGCGAGGGCACGACGGCGAGCGCATGGGAACGCAGCCAGCGCGCCGTTCGTACCCCGTTGACGCCAGGGGCGTGGACGACTTTCGGCGCCTGACCCGCTCCGCCGGCGGTTCGCGCCCCGGTCTCGGCAGCCGGGATCCGTTGCCGATGCTGCGGATCGAGCGGTTTTCCCGGTGCCGGACGGCCCATCCCGCACGTGGCGGCCCGTTCCACCCGGATGCCGCGACTCCCCTTCATGGGCCGCCCGCGCCCGGCGCTCCGGGCCCCTGCACCGCCAGCATCCCTGTCCCCCGAATGTCCGACTGTGCTGGACGCCGGAATGAGGCACAGTTGACCAGTAACAGATGGAACCCTCTCTGGGCTCCATCGCCATTCATCGGTCGACTAGGGTAAGCGGGCCGATGATGTGGGGGCGAGTCAGGGCGATATTCGGGTTGTCGCCCTGACTCGGATTTTCCAGGGGGCCGGTGCTGAGCGCCGGCCCCCTTTCTCACCCCTGCTTTCTCACCCCTGCCGAAGCCGACGATCCAGGCCCCATCGCATCGCGAGCACCCCTAGAGTTGTCTCACTCGCAACATCGTTCTACCCCCCTCCCCGCCCTGGCCGGGCACCGTTCGAGAGGCTGAACCCGTGACCGCCGAAGCCGCTTCGACCTCTCCCGCATCATCCGGCGAACTGACGGCGCGCTCCGAGCGCAGCAACTGGCGTGTCCGCGCAGCGCACAGCCTGTACCGTTCCGCGACACGAGTGCACTGGGCGGAGCAGGAGCTGCTCGGTCTCGGCGGTCTGGTCCGAACCGGCGACGAGGTGATCGATGTGGGGGCCGCGCTCGGAATGTACACGCTGCCGCTCGCCGATCTGGTCGGCAGGAGCGGGCGGGTCTCCTCCTTCGAACCGCAGCGCCGCGGACTCTGGGCCGTGCGGCTGCTCCGCGCGATCACCGGACCGCATCGCGGCCAGGTGAGCCGGATCGCCCTCGGTCCCCGCCCCGGCACCTCCACCATCGTGGTCCCATACCACCGGGGCTTCCCGATCTTCGGCCACGGCCACGTCGCGGAGGGCGCAGACGGCGAATCCGGCCGTCAGCACCGCAGCCGGGCCCCGATGAGCACCATCGACATCTGGTGCCATGAGCACGCCATCACCGGGGTGTCCTTCATCAAAGTGGACGTCGAGGGATTCGAACCCGCCGTCATCGAGGGCGCCCGCGCCACGATCGACCGCGACCGGCCGAGTCTGCTGCTCGAGATCGAGGACCGCCATCTGGCCCGGTACGGCCGCACCGCCGCCGGGTTCGTCGATGAGCTGCTCGAGCGCTGGCCGGACTACCGGATCTACATCTGGACCGACGGCGACTGGGCGCGCACTTCGGCGATCGTCCCCGAAGTGCGCAACTACCTCTTCGCGACGGATCGCGCCTTCGCGCGCTGAGCCGCCGCGCCGCCTCGCCGCGGCACCGTCCGGCCGACGCACTGTCCGGCTACCGCACCGCCTGGCTACCGCACCGGGGATGCGGACCGCGGGATCTCGAGCCAGAGCGCGACATCCTCCTCGTCGGCTTCGGAGTCCTGCCCGAGCGCACGGGCGTGCTCATCCGGGCTGTTGAGCCCCACGACGGTGATGGCGACCTCGGAGTCCTCGGGCACGGTGCGCACGATCAGCCGGTCCGCGGTGGTGCCGCGGATGGCGGCGGCCAGCTCGGCGAGCACCCGCTCAAGATCCGGCTCGTCGAGATCGTCGAGGCCCCCCTCGTCGAGCAGGGTGATCATGGTGCCGCGTCGGCGGGCATCCATCACCTCCTCGCGGACGCTGTCGTTGAGCAGCTTGCGTCCGCGGATCTCGTCGCGGACGGCGCCCTCGATGTTGAGCGACTCCTCGCGTTCGGCGGCGGTGAGGTTGCCGCCGCGCAGCTGGATGGTCTCCAGCATCCTCGCCGCCATCTCGCTGGTCCGCCCGAGCCGGAACTGGCGCTCCATGACATGCGCCTCCTGCGCCGCGCGCCAGTCGGCGGCCTCGCGCTCCGCGAGCATGAAACGGCGCGCCTCGCGATCAGCGCGGGTGAGCGCGCTGCGGATGACGGCTGCGACGGCCACCCAGCTGGCGCTGCCGACGACGCCCAGGCTGACGATGCCCAGCGGGCCGGCCCACAGCACGGTCTGGACCACCAGGAAGGCGATCCCGATCCAGGCCCAGACCGGCCGGCCGCGGGTGCAGATGATCGTGGAGATGATGCCGACAGCGGCGACGTGCCATGTCGCGTAGCCGGGGCCGTTCGGACTGCCGAGGTCGATCTGGGAGCTCACGGCGAGCGTCAGCGCCATCTCGCTGGCCACCGAGAACGCAGCCATCCAGATCGGCATCTGCGACGGACCGAAGGGAGCGAGGGTGATCCCGATCACGATCGCGAACAGGGCCATGCCCGCGATCGCCGGGTATGGCGACAGCGGGACGTCGATCGCATAGACGCCCAGCATCAAGACGTATGCCGAGAACAGGGCGGCCAGCCCCACGACGATCCACCGCGGCACTCCGATGCTCATGAGAGCACCTCGTGCTCCAGATCGGCGCCCTCCGATGGGACCCTCGCGTCGCTCGCCGAATCGGCGGGCCACCGGATCACCACCGTGGTCCCCGCACCCGGCGCCGACTCCAGCTCGGCGGCGCCGCCGACGTTGGCGACCCGTTCCTGGATCGAGACGCGCACCCCGAGCCGCTCACTGGGCACCTGCTGGGGATCGAATCCGCGGCCGTCGTCCGCCACCACGATCTGGATGCCGCCGCGGTGCGCCGTCATGCGCACGGTGCGGTGCGCGCCAGGACCGGCATGGCTGACGCTGTTGACCGCGGCCTGCAGCGCTGCAGCCCGGACCGCCTCCGCCGCCGCCGCGGGCATGGATCGCGTGCCGAGCCGCGTCGCGGTCACCTCGAATCCGCCCTCGAGCTCCTCGATCGCCGCCCGCGTGGTAAGGGCGAGCGCGCTCACCCGCACGGTGGAGCCGTCGTCGGGCGAGACCAGGGCCGCATCCCTCAGGTGGCCGATGGCGCTGCTCGCCATGGCGGCCGCCAGCCGCTGCTCCTCCGCGGTCTCGGCTCGGGAGGCGTACAGCAGCGTCGTGAGCACGCTGTCATGCACGATGGCATCCACGCGCACCCGCTCGGCCTCCATCGCATGCGCGCGCACGGCGTGCTCATAGCCTTCGAGGGCGGTCGCCTGCGCCGTGTCGACGGCTGTGGAGGCCGCGCGCAGCATCGTGACGATCACCAGGATGGCACCGCCCAGGATGACCGAGTAGATCGAGTCCAGACTCGCCTTCAGAGGCATGAGGCCCCCTCCGGCCGGGGTGAGTCGGATGACCGCATAGATGAGGGGGACCAGCACCAGGTAGGCAGCGGCCCAGCGCACCGAGAGGCCGACGGCCGCGGCCGCGGTCGCGACGGTGACCAGGTAGTAGATCCACGGACTGCCGGGCGAGGGGTGCTGCACCGCGAACGGCCAGCTCACCAGGACGGCCAGGAAGACGCCCGCGAAGGTCACCATCGAGGCGCGGACCAGGCGGCGCGCGATCGATGCCACCACCGTGAAGAGCAGCCCGGCCACGATCAGCGCCACCGACAGCAGCGACCACATCGGTGAGGTCTTGCCGAAGTCGCCGAGCAGCGTCGGCAAGGACTGCGCCAAGAAGACGAACCCCGCGCCGGCGGTCGAGCGCGCGACGGCGGACTCGACCCGCGCCTTGCTCAGCGCGTTCCGAATGGGGAGAGCAGCCCTGGAAGGGCCGGTGCCCGCTGCGGGGCTAGCGGCCATCGCCGTCGGGGTCGAGCCCCGGCAGGATCCCGTCTTCGACAGCCCGGCGCAGCAGGTCGACCTTCGTGGGCGCCGGGCGCCCGACCTCGATGTACTTGACACGGATGCGGTCCAGGTACTCGCGCGCAGTGGAGTAGCCGATCCCGAGGCTGTCCGCTGCGTGGCGCAGCGGCATGCCCGAGGCGTAGAGGTGCAGGATCTCGCGCTCGCGGCGGCCGAGCTGGGCCTTGGCGAAGTCGCGGTCGGCGTCGATGGCGGTCGCCCATTCGAGGTTGTTGAGCACCTCCCCGCGTGCGACGGTGGCCGCGGCGGCGATGACGGTCTTGGTGGCCGAGGACTTGGGGATGACGCCTGCCGCACCTGCGGCGAGCGCCTCGCGCACCAGCGAGACCCGGTCGGCGATGCTGTGCACGAGCACGGCGGAGCCGGCGGCCTGCACGCGCTTGACGTTCTCGGTGACCGAGGAGCCGTCGCCGAGCGACAGGTCGAGCACGGTGACATCGACCTCGCGTCCGGCGAGCGCCTCGATGAATTCGTCGACGCTCGCGGCCGCGACGACGACGTCGTAGCCGTTCTCGAGGAAGGCCGACTTGAGTCCGATCCGGACGGACTCGTGGTCGTCGACGACAGCGATTCTCACGTGCGCGGTGTCCGCGCCGGACGCCGGTGAGCGTTCGATCGTCTGAGCCACGTTCATCCTGTCTCCCCCCTCAGCGTCGGGCGACGGAGCGCCCGGATTCATGGTACTGCGCGAAGTACCTGGGGACCCTGATCCCTCCACAGCTGGCGTGCCGGAGTCTTGTCCCCAGCCCGCCCCGGAATTCGCGCGGACGGATCACTCTCGGACGAGCGAGCCGACCGCCTCGAGGTGATGCGTGTGCGGGAACAGATCGAAGGCGCGCAGTTCCGCCAGTCGGTAGCCGAGCCCCGCCAGGGTCCCGATGTCGCGCGAGAAGGCGACCGGATCGCAGGCGACGTAGACCATCTGCGCCGGCCCGGCCGCGGCGAGGGCTTCGAGCACGGCCCGGCCGGCCCCGGCGCGCGGCGGATCGAGCACGACGGTGGCCGCGGCGAGCCTCGCGCGCTCCCCCGCCGAAGCGTCGGCCAGCCCGCGCACCCAGCGCTCGACGCGGCCGGTCACGGCGGCAGCACCGGCCCAATCCGCGAGGTTCTCGGCTGCGTGCCCGGTGGCGCGGGGATCCGACTCGACGGTCGTGATGCGCACCGCGGGTCCGAAGCGGTCGCCCACCGCGGCGGCCAGCAGGCCCACGCCGCCGTAGAGATCGAGGTTCGCGGCACCCGAGTCGAACAGGGCGGGGTCGATGGCGTCCTGCACGGCGCGGGTGAGAGCGAGCGCTGCACCCTCGTGCACCTGCCAGAAGCCGCTGTCATCCAGCCTGAACTCGCGGTCGCCGACCCGCTCGCGGATCACACCGGGGGCCTGGCGTCCCACGATCATGCGAGCTCCCCCGGTGCTCGGCGCCAGGACATCCACGGTGTCCGCGCCGCTGATCCGCTGGTCGATCGGCGCGATCCCGCGCACGGCCGCTGTGGCCAAAGGCAGGCTCGACACCGGGATGACGCGGTGCGAGCGCGCCGCATACGGTCCCACCGTCCCGTCGGATGCCACGTGCAGGCGCACGCGGGTGCGCCATCCCGTGCCGTCGGCTGCGCCTTCCGCGGCTGTGCTCTCCGCGGCTGTGCTCTCCGCGGCTGCGCCTTCCGCGGCTGCGCCTTCCCTGTGGGGCGGCAGCGCCTCCACCTGGACCTCCCGCTCCAGGCCGGCCATGCGCCGCAGCGCCTCTGCCAGCACCTGCGACTTCAACT
>WOYR01000246.1 GCA_011620705.1 Microbacteriaceae bacterium
CGCTGTCACGCCCCGAGGCTACGCCCGTGCGGCGCCGGACCGCCCGCCGCACCAGTAGGACCACCGCGGTGCCGGTCACCACCACCGCGCGACAGGGCGGCAGCGATCAGGATGCGGCGGGATGCGTGCGTCATGCTCACGGCGGTGGGCAGAAGCCCTTCGGGGCCGGACTCGTCTAGCCTGAAGGGCATGCGGCGACCGTGCGGATGGATGCGGCGGCCGCCCATGCTGCACATCGCGATCGACCGCGGCCGCGGCCCGGCCGTCGTGATGATCCACGGGATCGCATCGTCCTCGGTGACCTTCGAGAACGTGGTGCCGCTGATCGAGCCCTCTCACCGCGTCATCGCCATCGACCTGCTCGGATTCGGGGGCTCACCCGCCCCCGACGACGCCGGCTACACGCTCGAGGAGCATGTGGCGGCGCTCGAGCGCACGATCGGCGCCCTGAGGCTCCGGGGCGGGTTCACGCTGGTCGGGCACTCGATGGGCGCACTGATCGCGGCCCGGTACGCGGCGACCCGCCCGGCGCGCGCGCGGGGCGCCCGACTGACCCGCCTGGTGCTCGTGAGCCCGCCGATCTACCTCGCGCCGGCCGCCATCGGCAGCCAGTGGGATCGCACCGCGATGGGCCTCTACCTGCGGATCTACGAATACCTGCGCAGCAACAAGGAGTTCACCATGCGCGCCGCCGCCGGCCTCGCCCGACTGTCGCCGATCAAGGACCTGCTCGTCGTCTCGGAGCAGAACTGGCGGCCCTTCGTGCTGTCCCTGCAGAACTCGATCGAGTCGCAGACCTCGGTGAGCGACCTGGCCGCGGTGCGCGTGCCCGTGCAAGTGGTCTACGGATCGCTCGATGCGTTTCTGGCGCCATCGGGCATCCGGGTCATCGCCCAGTTGCGGGGAGTCACTGTGCACCGGGTCGACGGTGCGGATCACGTCATCCGTCCACGGATGGCCCGGGTCGTCGCCACGGCGATCGGCTGAGGGCGCGCCTTCGTTCGGGGCGGCGATGGAATGAGCCGTCGCCGCTGGTGGTTGCGGCATGAAACGATTGACGCATCAACCACGTGGAGGAGTTTCCGTGACCACCCGTCTCATGATCATCGTTGGCAGCGTCCGCCCCGGCCGGATCGGCCTGCCGATCGCCGGCTGGGTGCGCGAGCGCGCCGAGGCGCACGGGGGTTTCGAGGTCGACTTCGTCGACCTGGCCGAGCTGAACCTTCCCTTCATGGATGAGCCGAACCACCCGATGCTGCACCAGTACACGAAGCCGCACACCGTCGCATGGGGCGAGCGGGTGGCGGCAGCGGACGCCTTCATCCTCGTCACTCCGGAGTACAACCACAGCTTCTCGCCCGCGCTCAAGAACGCGCTGGACTTCCTCAACAAGGAATGGTGGCGCAAGCCGGTCGGATTCGTCAGCTACGGCGGGGTCTCGGGCGGAACGCGGGGTGTCGTCGCCCTGACAACATCCACCTCCGGACTGGGGATGGTCAAGATCGGCGCGAACGTCGAGCTCGCCTTCGCCAGAGCCCAGATCGTCGACGGGGTGTTCGTGCCCGGCGAGAAGGAGTCCGCGATCCTCGAGAAGGAGTTCGGCGAGCTGCTCGACCTCTCCGAGGTGCTCAAGCCCTCGCGGCTGAACGGCTAGCCCCGACCGCCCTTCGGGAGGAAGCCACGCCGCTGCACGGCGGGCTCCGCACCCGCTTCGCGGCGTGGCTTCCTCCCGAACGGGGGTGCGACGCGGGTCGCGGCCCGTCGCCGGGAGCGTCAGCTCGGCTGCACCGGCACCGGTTCGGTATCGGGAAGCGGGCTGGCGTCGCGTCCGCGCAGATCGGGCAGACGCCGGTGGAAGAGCGCAGGGACGAGCGTCCCGGCCGCCGCGAATGCCACAGCCACCAGGAAGCCGCCGAGCCCCGCGCCGCCGCCGTGCGTGCCCGCCACGTAGTCGATCAGGAACCCCGCGACGGCCGAGCCGGCTGCCGCCCCGATCAGCTGCCCCGTGCCGACCCAGCCGTACGCCTCGGCCGTGTCGCTGAAGCGCACGCTCGACGACACCACGGCGAACATCACGGCGAGTGCCGGGGCGATGCAGAGCCCTGCGACCAGGAGCGCGCCGCTCAACGTCCAGAATTCGGCGGGCGTCCCCGTCCAGGCCATGAGGGCGGCAGCGGCCAGGGCGGACCCCGCCAGCACCACGACCATCCGCCTCGCCAGCGACCACGGACCGACCGGGATGTGCCCCAGCAGCAGCCCGCCGAGCAGCGAGGCCACCGCCCAGATCGCCAGCACCACGCCGGAGGCGGAGTTGCCCCGCCCGAAAGTCGCGACGACGCCCGCCTCGGTCGCGGCGCAGGCGCCGACGAGCAGGAAGCCGACGATGGTCGCGAGCAGCACCTGCGGCCGCTTCAGCACGGCTCCGAGCTTGCGCGTGCTGCGCGGGATGCGCACCCGGCCCACCTCGGGCGAGAGCAGGAACCACAGCCCTCCGCCGATCAGGAAGACGACCGAGATCAGGATGCCGGCCACGGTGTCGATCTGGATGGCGACGAAGGTCACCACGACCGGCCCGGCGATCCAGATGATCTCCTGCGCTGAGGCGTCGAGCGAGAACAGCGGGGTCAGCTGCCGCGAGTTGACCATCTTCGGGTAGATCGTGCGAACCGCCGGCTGCACGGGAGGGTAGCTGAGGCCTGACACGAGCCCAGCGATCATGTAGCCGATGAGCGGCAGGGGCACGAGCGCGACGGCGATCAGCGAGACGGCGCAGATGGATGTCGTGAGCACCAGCACCGGGCGCATGCCCCACTGCCCCATCCAGCGGCTGGTGAGGGGCCCGGACACGGCCTGCCCGATGCTCGTCGCGGCGAGCACCAGCCCGGCCGTGCCGTAGGAGCCGAAGATGTGCTGCATGTGCAGCAGGAAGCCGAGCGACAGCATCCCGCTCGGAAAGCGCGCCATGAGCTGCGCGGTGATGATGCGGGCAACCCCTGGGGTGCGCAGCAGGCTCATGTATGCGTTCACGAGGTGTCAACTCTAGTGACGGTCGTCCCGCGTAGCCTCCCGACAAGCGAGCCGCTCGTCGGAGCCGGCATCGCGGCGGAGGCCGGAAACGGCCTTCGTGCCAAGCTCCGGCGCGCTGTGGGATGTGTTGATAAGTCACCGGAGTTATACACATTCTGTGGACGACACGCCCACTACATGTAGTGGTTGCCGCTCCGTCGGTGCCCCGATATATAGTGATGGAACTTCCCGGCCGGGGGATGGGACAACGGTCGTCGAGCGTTGGAGTCATTGGGCTGAATGACGCCCCCGAAAGCACAGCTCGGGGCGTTTCGGGGAACGTGCCGGTCGGCACAGAAGGAGCAGGCGAATTGACCATCACGGTCGTGAAGCGCAACGGCGAGCGCGAGGCGTACGACGCCAACAAGATCAACATCGCGATCGAGCATGCGAGCCAGGGCCTGGACGAGAACATCACCTGGGTCACGCAGATCGCGAGCGAGTTGGAGCTCACCCTCTTCGACGGCATCACGACCCAGCAGCTCGATGAGGCCGTCATCCAGGTGGCGCTGCAGAACGTCAAGGACGACCCGCAGTTCGACACCGTCGCCGCTCGCCTGCTGCTCAAGACCATCTACAAGCGCGTGCTCGGCGACTACGAGACCGCCGAGGAGCTGAAGGCGCTGCACCTCGCGCACTTCCGCTCCACGATCGAGCGGGGGGTGGACGAGCAGCTGTTCGACCCGCGCTTCACCGCGCTCTACGACCTCGAACGCCTGGCAGGCGCCCTGGAGCCGGATCGGGATGGACTGCTCAAGTACATCTCGGTGGTCACCCTCAACAACCGCTACGGCATCAAGGCCCGCAACGGCGATCCGCTCGAGGTGCCGCAGTACTTCTGGATGCGCATCGCCATGGGCCTCGCGCTCAATGAGGCGGACCCCACAGCGGTCGCGCTCGGCTTCTACGAGAAGATGTCGAAGCTCGAGTACATCGCGGCCGGCTCCACCCTGGTGAACGCGGGCACCGCGTATCCGCAGCTGTCGAACTGCTTCGTCATGGAGATGCAGGACGACATCGAGAACATCGCCAAGAGCGTGCGCGACGTGATGTGGCTCACCAAGGGCACCGGCGGCATCGGGCTCTCGGTGACCAAGCTGCGCGCCCAGGGCTCGCCGATCCGCTCCAACAACACCACGAGCACCGGGCCGATCCCGTTCATGCACACCATCGACTCCGTGCTGCGCGCGGTCAGCCGCGGCGGCAAGAAGTTCGGCGCCCTCTGCTTCTACATGGAGAACTGGCACATGGACTTCCCGGAGTTCCTCGACCTTCGCCAGAACTCCGGCGACCCGTACCGCCGCACCCGCACCGCCAACACCGCGGTCTGGATCAGCGACGAGTTCATGAAGCGCGTGCAGAACGACGACGACTGGTACCTCTTCGATCCGCTCGAGGTGAGTGATCTCAACGAGTTGTACGGCAAGGCGTTCAGCGAGCGCTACGCGTTCTATGCCGCCGAGGCCGAGGCCGGGCGGATCAACATGTTCAAGAAGATCGGTGCCCGAGCGCAGTTCAAGGACATCCTGATGTCGCTGCAGACCACCAGCCACCCCTGGCTGACCTGGAAGGACACGATCAACAACCGCGCCCTCAACAACAACACCGGCACGATCCACCTCAGCAACCTCTGCACCGAGATCTGCCTGCCGCAGGACGAGAACAACATCTCGGTCTGCAACCTGGCCTCGATCAACCTGTCGACCCACCTCGCCGTCACTGCGCCTGACGAATTCGGGAATGGCGCGCTCGGCTTCGACTGGGCGCGCATCGACGAGAGCGCTCGCAGCGCGGTGCGCCAGCTCGACAACCTGATCGACATCACGGTGTCGTCGGTGCCGGAGGCCGACCACGCCAACCTCAACAACCGGGCTATCGGGCTGGGCGTGATGGGCTTCACCGACGTGGTGGAGCGCCTCGGCCTCAGCTACGAGAGCGAGGAGGCGGCCGCACTGATCGACGAGGTCATGGAGCACGTCTCCTACGCCGCCATCGACGAGTCGGCCGATCTGGCCCGCGAGCGGGGCACGTACCCGAACTTCGAGGGCAGCCGCTGGTCGCAGGGACTCGTCCCCTTCGACTCGATCGCGCTGACCGAGGCCGACCGCGGCACGCCGATCAAAGTCGACCGCACCATGCGGCTCGACTGGGACGCACTGCGCGCGAAGGTGAAGGGCGGCATGCGCAACGCGACGCTGATGGCGATCGCGCCCACGGCATCCATCGGTCTGGTCGCGGGCACGACGCCCGGGCTCGACCCGCAGTTCTCGCAGATCTTCAGCCGCGCGACCAGCAACGGCAAGTTCCTCGAGGTGAACCGCAACCTGGTCGGCGATCTGCAGAAGCTCGGCATCTGGGGCGATGTGAAGGAGCAGATCCTGCGCTCGCAGGGCGACATCTCCGGCATCGACGCGATCCCGGATGCCGTCAAGGCGATCTACAAGACCAGCTTCCAGCTGTCCCCGTACTCCTTCCTCGAGGTGGCCGCGCGCGCGCAGAAGTGGATCGACCAGTCGATCAGCCGCAACATGTACCTCGAGACGCGCGACCTCGGCGACATGATGGACATCTACTACGCGGCCTGGGAGCGCGGCGTGAAGACGACGTACTACCTGCACATGAAGCCGCGCCACACCGCCGAGCAGTCGACGGTCAGAGTCAACAAGGCGGAGGAGATCGTCGCCGCGGCGTCGGTTCCGGCTGCAGCGGTCCCGGCAGGCTCGACCGCCGGTGCCGCGGCACCGGCTCGTCGCGGATTCGGAGGGTTGGGAAAGTGAA